>DATHLY010000311.1:0-2723 GCA_035487655.1 Rhizomicrobium sp.
TCGGCGCGCTGGGTGAAGGTGGCGCAGCCATAACCGTAAAGACCGTCCTGGTCGGTGATCACCTTGACCACGTTTAGGCGCACGCCCTTGGGCTGGCATTCGATGACTTTGAGGTCTTTGATCTTGGGCATGGCCATGCCGCGCACGGCCCGCGCGGACGCCTGCTGGGCCTCGGCTTCCTTGGCTGACAGCAAGGCCGCGACCGCGCCGCTTGCCATCGCCGCTCCGAACAATTCACGTCTACGCATGACAACTCCCCTGATAATCTTGGTTGGATTGGAATGTTTTGGGTTGAGAATGACGGTAAGTGGAGCGCGAGGAAACGGCAAGTTTCACTTGCCGTAATCCTAGATGTTGCGACGCAACACATTCATGATCAGGCCAATGCCTAGCCGCATGTCCCCGCAGGGGGTGTGTGCGGCAGCGGGCGCCCAGCCGTCGCCGCCGTCGGTTTGCCATTGTCGACAGCGGCCACGCCATTGACGAACAATTCCTGCACGCCCTCGGACAACACCGCCGGGTGGACATAGTCCGCCTTGGGCACATAGCGGTTGGGATCGAACACCAGCACGTCGGCGAAATAGCCGTTCCTGAGATAGCCGCGTCGGTCCAACTTGAAGATGTCGGCGGTGAGCCCGCTGGAGTGACGGATAAAGAACGCCGTGTCGATCACATGTTTCTGCTTCACATAAACCGCATATTTGGTCGTGAAGGTCGCATATTCGCGCGGGTGGCCGGGGCCGCCATCGGAACTGGTCACCGTCCAGGGCTGCTTCATGAAGTTTTCCAGGTCGGCTTCGGAGATGTTGAAGGAGACGACCGAAGCATGGCCCTTGGTTTCGCGCAGGATTCGGATGGCCGCATCCAGCGGGTCCATCTTCCACTCTTTGGCAATCTCGGAAAGATATTTGCCAGTCCATGGCTTGGGCGGCGTGTCCGCGACTTTCTCGACATCCGCCGTGCCGGGGGTCAGCAGCAGCGTCTGCGCACCGCCGCGCCGGTCCAGGTTCTGCGCCATCTCGGTCTTGATCTTGGCCATCAATTGGGGATCGTCGAACCGCTTGAGCATGGCGGGCGCGCCACCGTCCGACGCCCAGCGCGGGATCAGAGCCGCGTCCAGCCCGGTATGCGAGGCCTGCCAGGGATAATGATTGGCGGTGACATTTTGCCCATGGGCGCGGGCATCGTTGATCAGGGCGATGACGTCCTTGGACTTGCCCCACACGTCATGGCCCAGCGCCTTGATATGGGAGAAGTGCACCGGCAAGCCGCCCTCGCGGCCGATCTGCAGCACCTCCTTGGAAGAGTTCATGAGCCCGATGGAATAGGAAGACTCATCGCGCTGGTGGGTGTCATAGATGCCGCCGCGCTTGCCCGCCTCCTTGGCCAGCGCGATCACCTCATCAGTCTTGGCGAAATTCTGCGGCGCGTAGAACAGGCCGGTGGAAAAGCCGATGGCACCTTCGCACATGCCCTTCACGACCAGCGCCTTTTCCTTGTCCAGCTCCGCGGGCGTGGGCGCGCGCGCCGCGTCACCGATCACTGCGTGGCGGACCGCGCCAAAGCCGACATAGGATACGACATTGGTGCCGACGCCTTGGGCCGTTAGCTTTGCGAATCGATCCTTGAGGTCTGGCGTTCCCGCGCCGTCGACGCCGACGAACACAGTTGAGACGCCTTGCATGGTCCAAGCTGGAATGGACCGTTGACCCTTGTCGGACGAATCCAGGAAATGGTCGGAATGGGTATGGGCGTCGATCAATCCCGGCGACACGATCATGCCATGGGCGTCAATGGTCCGCTTGGCGGTCACATTCGCCTTGGGACCGACATAAGTGATCTTGTCGCCCGTGATGACAACATCGCCCGTAAAGGGCTTGGCATCCGAGCCGTCATAGACGGTGCCGCCGGTGATTAGAACATCGGCTTGCTGCGATTGACCCAATGCCGAGCCTGCAAGCGCCGACGACAGGAGCAATGCCGCCGCCAGACGCGATTTACTTCCCCGTTCCATGATCTTCCCCTAAACGTTGCGGGCGCGGCCGCCTGTTCTTTTTTGCTTGGTGAAAGTGTAAAGCAAGTCGCGCGCCCAGTGATAGGCGCATGGCGCTCCAAGGCCTGTGCCGCTAGAGTTGAAAAAAGAGATGTTGGCGCGATCGGGTCCCCAGACATACCACATTAAGTCATTGATTTATCTTGTATTTATTATGAACCCTCGAGACCCATTCGGCCGTTCTGCCGCAGGGGCTCGGAGTGGCGTGATTTGATATCAGTGAGACCAGGATTAAGAAGGAAATTGCCATGAAGCTCGATACCAGCGCCTCCGGTGTCTATTCCATCGCTCCCACGCCGTTCAACCAGGACGGCAGCATCGACTGGAATTCGGTCGATCGCATGACCGATTTTTATTTCGAAGCAGGCTGCAACGGCTTCACCATCTTGGGGGTGCTGGGCGAAGCACCCAAGCTGGACGCGGAGGAAGCGCTGGCGCTGGCGTCACGCGTGATCAAACGCGCCGCGGGCAAGCCCATTATCGTGGGCGTCTCGGCGCCGGGTTTTGCCGCCATGCGGTCCTTGTCGCGCAAGGTGATGGATATGGGGGCGGCCGGCGTGATGATTGCGCCGGGCGCGGGCCTCAAAACCGATGACCAAATCGCGGCCTACTTCCGCAACGCGATCGAGGCGATTGGCGGCGACATTCCCTGGGTGTTGCAGGACTATCC
>DATHLY010000312.1:0-2490 GCA_035487655.1 Rhizomicrobium sp.
CGGATTGTGGGAGGCGCCGATCCGGTCGAAAATGTAGGTCAGGATCAAGGCGGGGATGACGACCGAATAAAGCCGTCCAAGCCGCGCCACAGCATAGTCGGCCAGCCTGTTCTCCCGCGCCGCCACGCTATATTGAATCAAATAGCCCGACAGTACGAAAAACACGATGACGGCGGGATGGCCGTAAGGTTGCAACTGCCAGAGAAATCCGCCGCTGATTTCCAGCCATGACAGATGGCTCAGAAAAACGGCCGCCGCCGCCAGCACGCGCAGGATATCCAGATAGACCGAAAGCTCTTTTTTCACGCGCGGATGCCCGGTCCGCCGCGATGAAAAATTCGCGGCCGGCCCGCGCGCCATCCCGCCATTCCAAGCCACATGTCGCGGGCTCCTTGGAAGGCGATCACCGCGCGCCGACGCGCCAGATCAGGATGCGGAAGGTCTGCAGGATGATGGAGAGATCGCGCAGCACGCTGTAATTTTTCATGTAATACAGATCATATTCCAGCTTGGCGCGCGCATCCTCGACCGAGGCGCCATAGGGATAGTTGATCTGGGCCCAGCCGGTGAGGCCGGCCTTCACGCCATGACGGAAATTGTACATCGGGATTTGCTTGGACAATTGCTCGATGAAGACGGGGCGCTCCGGCCGGGGACCGACCAGGGACATTTCGCCGCTGAGCACGTTCCACAATTGCGGAATCTCGTCGATCCGCGACTGGCGCAGGAAACTGCCCACCTTGGTGGTGCGCGCGTCGTTTTTCGAGGCCCATTGGGCGCCCTTGGCCTCGGCGTCGACCCGCATGGTCCGAAGCTTGTAGATCCAGAACTCGCGGCCGCCGCGGGTGACGCGGGTTTGCCGGTAGAAGATCGGTCCGCGATCCTCAAGCTTCACCGCCGCCATCGCCACCAGCAGGGCCGGCATCGAAATGATCAGCAGCGCGGCGCTGATGGTCAGATCGAGGGCGCGCTTGAGAATAGCGTCCAGCAGCTTGACCTCGAAACCGGGCGAATAGACCAGCCAGGACAGTTCCAGCCAGCGCAGATCGATGCGGCCGGTTTCGCGTTCCAGCAGCGCGTCATATTCGATGACCGGAATACCGCTGATCTTGAAGTTGAGCAGCCGTTCGATCGCCAGGCCGCGCTTTTCGTCCACCGCCACGACAACCTCGTCGGCCTTGAGTTCGGTGGCGAGATCTTCCAGCGACTTGTCGGTGCAGGGAACGATCTGGCGGATCTTGGGCGAGGCCGCGCTATGGCCGTCAAGAATGGCTTCCGAGACGAAGAACAATTCCGAATGGGCCCGGTGGGTGTCGCTTTCCAGCAGGGTCTGGAGATAGGCGGCGCGCGTGCCGGTCCCCACGATCATGACCCGGCGGGCAAACCAATGGCGGCGGACCATGGCGAAATAGACCGCCCGGTTGGCGCTGCAGATCGGAAGCGCGATGGCGGTGGCGAGCAGGGTCACCGTGAAGCAGCGGCTGACGCTGCGATAGACTTCCTGGTCGGGAAAGATCGGCCACAGCACCAGATGCATGGTGGCGATGGTCGCGGCCGCGGCAATGGCGATCGCCACCGCCAGCGGCGAAAGCGCGGTCGAGAACCGCACCAGGGAGTCCCTGCGATAACAGCCGGTCGCGTACAGCGCGCCCATGGTGAAAAGCAGGGACAGGAGCGTCACGATCGCGATGTGCCACGGGCTGCTCAGGTTCAGCCGCAGATGCAGATCGGTCAGAACCAGTGCCTGGGCCGAACCGTTCAAGGCGAAATCCAGCCCGATCAGAAACAGCAGCGAATTGGGAACAAAGCGTTTCGCCGACGCCGGCATGGCGTTTTCGGCTGTCTTCGGAGCGGCGGGACGATACAGTGACGGGCCGCGTTCCGGTCCCATCGCCGAGCCATGCAGGCGAAAATGCGCCTTGCTGGCCCAGGAGGAATCGGGGGCGCTTACCAGCCTCGCCTCGATTTCAGAGGGAACGTTGCCCCCATCCTGCTCCGTCCGCATCACGCCCTCTTTGGTTACGTCTTATAAACCAGATTTACGGCCAAAAAATCTCTGCGAGCGCACCCGCATTTTAACATTTCTGGGGTAGCAATGGTTGTGCCAGCCTCATGATTTTGAGGATCAGGGCGCGTCGGCGACGCCTTTCAGGCTGTAAATCATTGTTTTGTCAGTATTTGCTCAAGAATTCAGGATTTAAGGAACTTTTTGGAGCCGTCATTCGCTATCTGCATGGCGTCGGAGGGAATCTGAATAATGCCAAAGTTGGACAATGTCAGGGCAGTCTTTTGGGGTCCTGTGTACTAAAATCGGACTGCTATGGTAGTGGGACAGGCCGGTTGGCGGCCGGAAATCTGTCCCAGGTTGGCATGCGACTTGCTGCCACCGGAATGCAAAGGGAGCACTTCAGGCTATGAAACTGTTGTTGACGAAAATTGTGGCCCTTTTGGCGGGCGCATGGCGCTATCGCTGGCAAGGTTTTGCCGCGG
>DATHLY010000313.1:0-3516 GCA_035487655.1 Rhizomicrobium sp.
GCTGCGCCAAAATCAACGCCGCCAGGAATCCCGCAAATGCATTGAAGGTGATATGGCCATGCAAATTCTGCCAGCCCGCCACAAACAAAACCAGGCCCACCACCACACCCAGGAACAAGTCGGTGACAGGCGCCGCCGCCGCGCGCAGGCGCACAGCTTTGAGCAAGGTCGTCAACCGAGTCCTGAGCCGCGTATCGACGCGCGCGATGCTTTGGGATTCCAGGCCATAGGCCTTGATGATGCGCCGTCCGTCCATCGCTTCCGACAACACGACGGACAGATCGCCGGTCTCGCGCATGCCACGGGTGGCGGCGCGGCGCATCGAGCCGCCCAACCGCTCCATCGCCCAGGCCACGCCCGGCAGGACGATCAGTGCCAGCACACCCAACTGCCAGTCGCTGAAGAGTACATAGACGAGATAGACCACAAGCTGCACCGTCTCCAGGAAGATGGCGGCGATGCCCTGGGTCAGGCCGTCCCGCATCAGCGTTGCGTCATAGAGGAAATTGGATACGAACTGGCCGGAATGCACGGCATTGAGATCGGCCAAGTCACGGTGGATCAGGCGGGAAAACATGTCGCGTTGGGCCGACGCCACCGTTTTTTCGCCCAGGGAGTCCAGCGTCATGCGGCCAAAGAACAAGGTAACGGCGCGGCAACCCACCACGCCGACCACAGCCAATGACAAAGGCAGCAGCATCTCGGCTTCGTGCCGCAGAAAAATCAGCTTGACTTCCAGGTTCAAAAGCCAGGGCACAAGCCCACTGATCGCACTGGTCAAAAGCATGCAGAAGATGGCAAGCAGCAAGAGACCCCATTGCCCGCCGACATAGTCACGCAGCAGGCGGCGGATGACCGCGCCGGTTTTGCCTGGCGGGGGCGCGTTGGAGGCGGGCGTGGAACTCATGGCTCTCGCCCGTGTAGCATGCGGGCGTGACTGAGGCAAAAAGCCTTTTCAGGCCAGATGGTTAGGGATGACGCCTAGTGATGATGCTCTTCATCGGGATCCATCAGCCGGTGGATATGGACCACGAAATAGCGCATCTGGGCATTGTCCACGGTAGCCTGGGCCTTGGCGCGCCAAGCCTTTTCGGCTTCGGCAAAGTTGGGATACATGCCGACAAATTCCAGCTTGCTCAGGTCGCGGAATTCCACCTCGTCCGTGCGTTTCAGTTCACCGCCGAACACGAAATGCAGAAGCTGTTTGGTTTCGGCCATGAGAAATCCGCCCTAGAATCCTGACTGTGCAGCCAGCTTCCATTCAAGCGCAATCCGGCGTCGTGCCTAAGCTCTCTTATTGTCGCAGCCGCCGAGAAGCTCAATGATTTGTGCGTGCAGGGCGGGGTTGGCGGCGACCAGGCTGGGCTGCTTGGTCACCGGTCTGTTGTAGATCAGGGCTACGCCCTGCGCGTCACTCAACAATCCGCCCGCCTCCTGCAGGATGATGTCGGCGGCGGCCAAGTCCCAGTCGCGTTTGGCCGTGAGGCTGACGCTGGCATCGGCGCTGCCGTCCGCCACCAGCGCCAAGCGATAGGCGACTGAATTGCGGTTCTGCACATGCAGAGCGGGCCAGGGCGGATGGGCAAATTGTGTGCGGTCTCCCAGCATGGCGCAGCCTTGCAGCTCTGTGCGGGCCGCGACTCGGATCGGCATACCATTGCGATGCGCACCGACTTCCTTGCGCGCCGAATAGAGTTCATCGCTGACAGGATTGTAGATCACGCCGCAAGAGGGCCGGCCGTCCCTCACAATCGCGGCACAGATGGTGAAATGCGGCCGGTTCTTGAGAAAGGCGATGGTGCCATCGATAGGATCGATGATGAACACCTCGCGCTTGGACAGCCGGGAAGGATCGTCGGCATTCTCTTCCGACAGCCAGCCGTAGTCGGGCCTGGTGGCCGTCAGCCGGTCGCGAAGATAAGTGTTGACCGCAAGGTCGGCCTCGGTGACCGGACTGCCGCCATCCTTGCTCCAACGCTTATAGTCGCCGCCATAGAATTTGCGCGCGATGTGTCCGGCCTGGTGCACCGTGTCTTCGAGCAGCTTGAGGTCATCAAGCGCCTTGCTATTTGAGGGCGCGTGACTGGGGGCCGGCACCGCCTTTGTGCCGTCTGGTTCATCGGCTTGGTGGTCATGCGCCGGCAAGCGTCATGCCTTCGATGCGGACCGTCGGCGCATTGACGCCATGGCGGAATTCCAGGTCATTGGCGGGCGTCAGATGCGCGAACATGTCCTTGAGATTGCCGGCGATGGTCACTTCCGACACCGGAAACGCGATCTCGCCATTCTCGATCCAGAAGCCGGCGGCGCCGCGGCTATAGTCCCCGGTCACGCCATTGACACCCATGCCCATCAATTCTGTGACATAGAAACCTTGCTTGATGTCGGCGATCAGCTCTTTGACCGTCAGCTTGCCCGCTTCGAGATAGAGATTGGTGGCCGAAGGTGAGGGTGGGCCGCCCGTACCGCGCGCGGCATGTCCAGTGGTTTGAAGCCCCAGCTGCCGGGCGCTGGCGCAATCGAGCAGCCAGCTGGTCAATTTGCCGTTCTCGATCAAGGCGCGGCGGCTATTGGCAACGCCTTCGCCGTCGAAAGGCTTGGAACGAAGGCCGCGCACGCGGTGGGGATCGTCGATGATGTTGATGCCGGGCGCGAACACCTCGGCGTCCAGCCGGTCCTTGAGAAAGGAAACACCGCGCGCGATGGCGGCGCCGGAAATCGCGCCCGTGAAATGGCCTAGAAGCCCCGCCGCTTCGTCGGAATGAAACACCACGGCCAGGCTTTGCGAAGGCATGGAGCGAGGGTTCAGCCGCTTGACGGCCTTTTCGCCGGCGCGCTTTCCGATTTCTTCGGCGGCGCGCAGGTCCGAGGCATGCCGCGCGCTGGCATGGTCATAGTCGCGCTCCATGCCGGTGCCTTCGCCCGCCAGTACCGCGACGCCGATGCTGTGGCTGGTGCCGGCATAGCGGCCGTAAAAGCCCGTCGAGGTGGCCAGTGCCACCGCGCTGCGCGAAAAGGAGGCGCCGCCACCTTCCGAATTGGTAACGCCGGAAACAGCGAGCGCGGTGCCCTCAACAGTGCGGGCGCGCTCGATCAGCACATCGGCGCCGGGTTCGACCGAATCTTCCAGGTCAAGCTGGGGCAGGACGGTTGCCAGCCTGTCCTTGGGCGCGAGGCTCGCGAATTTGTTTTCCGGGGCCAGCCGCGCCATGGCGACGGCGCGTCCGGGAAGCGCTGCAAGCGCGTCGGCGGAAAAATCGGTCGAAGAGACAAAGGCGACCTTCTGGCCCACGAAAACCCGCAGGCCCAGGTCGTAGCTTTCCGCCCGCTCGACATCTTCCAGTTTTCCCAACCGGTAGGAGACGCTGGAGGAGACGCCTTCGACGTAAAGCGCGTCTGCCGCGTCGGCGCCGGCTTTTCGGGTGGCGTCCAAAAGCGCACCAAGGATGGATTGGGGATTGCGGGTGGAGGTCATACCCTCCCGATGCCGTACCGCGCAGGCTGCGTCAAGGTTTC
>DATHLY010000314.1:0-9625 GCA_035487655.1 Rhizomicrobium sp.
GGCGACCGCTGATGCCAAGTGCTTTGGGCAGGACGTATGGCCTGTCTGGGGCTCCAGCGTTTACGTGAAGCGCGGCAAAACCTGGCTGTGGAGCTTTGGGATCAATGTCCTGGCCGGTGCCGGTTCGGGTTGAGAGGCGGGATTGCCGAAGGCAATCACTTCGGAACGTCCGCTTTTGGCCCAAACTGGACATTGCTGATGCCACCACCTTAAAAGGGCACTTAATCTCAAGTTCCTACTGAGGGTCAGCTTTCAAAGCGCGGTCGATTGCTGCCTTGGCAATGGGCTCCATGAGGGCGTATGCGGGAAAGAAGGATGAGGTAAAGATCCAGTTTGCCCGCGCTGCACAGCTTGATCTCACCGCAGCGGAAAAGACCGAACTGGCCCGCCAATCACCTCACGCTTGAATGTCCGCTATTGGCGCAAAGCGGACATTGAATGAGTTCCGCGCCTGGAGATTTGTTACTCATGGCTCGGCGCGCTCAGCCTCCGCAATGACCTGTGGTTGCGCTGCCGTTGAAGCTCCGTACCCCGAAGTTTATCGGCAGCTCGCCATCGACCCGGTCGGTACGCATCCGATCCGGGATCGGCGGTAGGGGCTGGGCCTTCTGCATGATATCGGTGGCTGCCTTGTCAAGCCCATCATCGCCGGATGACTTGCTGATCTTCAGCCTGTCGATCTGGCCATTGCGACGCACCGTGAAATGCATTGTCACTACGCCCGTGGTGTGCACAGCCAGCGCCGCGCCCGGATAATAAAAGAACTGGCGCACCCGCTCGGTCACCGCATGCATCCAGAGCGGATCAAGGCAGCCTGCCAACGAGCCGCCATTACCGCCCGTGCCATTGCCGGAAGCCGCCTGGCCCATAGGGCCTGTGCCGGCGGTGCCGCCTGGCATCGGCGAGGTTTGTGCTGCCGACGCCGGAAGCGGCGCGAGCGCCTGTGGTGGCGCCCCGGTTGCAACAGTAAAGACTGGTAGCGCGGGCTTCTCGGCATGTGGCCGGATCAGATGGGCAAGGATTGGAGGCAGTGGTTCAACGGCCCGTTTGTTCGGCATATCTCGCAAAATGGTGGCGCTGATTTCGGCTGTTGCATGGGACGTCGTTGTATTCGTCGACGACCACCAAACAAGCAGAACGAAAAGAGCGTAAAGAATCGCTGTCAGCAGGCCCGCGGTCACGCGGCTGGACGGATCGGCCCTGGCCGGTAAAGATCTGCGCGGAAATTCCGACAGCGGGACGCTCGCGGCGTATGTCATGGCGGGGCCGGCGTCGAGGACAGGGGGTCGCGCCATTTCGCCTGGTACCACGCCCAATAGCTGTTGCGGGCACAGGCTATGGCCGACAGGTGACGATCCGAAACCCCGGGGTCAAATCGGCAGGAGATCGCGTTCGGATCGCCCGACACAGTATCCGTCGGCGATGCATTCGCAGGCGCGCGGGCGGCCGTCTCCAGCGCCCGACCTGTTGCCGTGAGATTTGCCACTATAGTGCTCTGCACACACAGCTCGTTGCCAAGCTGTCGGGCGAGCGCGTCCAGCTCTGGTGCCTGGCACATCAAGTAGCTCGTAAAGGCCTGGGCCGGTGAAGCGGAATGATCGAGCGGATCGCCCGACACAAGCTCGGCCTTCTCCGCAATCAGAAATTCGGCAACAAAAATGGGGTCGCGGTCCTCCTCCGCGTTTTTGAACTTGGCCGTTATGACAACATGCCGTCCCGTGACCATTTGTGCAGCATCGGCGGGATTGCTGAGTTGGACATTCACCAGCAGGTTATCGTGTCCCGGCCGGCCGCAGGCCATCTCCTTCACCAGCATTAAACGTGGCGAGACGACCCGGCCGCTCACTTTTTTGTACGGGCAGCTAAGCTGGTTGAGCGGATTGAGCGAACTGAACCGGCCGCTGACGCTCTGCAGGGGGATGGGGACCCCCGTCACCGGCGCAAACGCAACCGGCGGACCGGCCGCCGGTGCGCCGTCCTGGGCCAGAACGGAGGTGGGGCCGACAAGCAGGAGCAGCGCGCCGCCGGCCAGAGTAAGCCTCATGGCTACCTCCCAAATGCATGCAAGCATAACGATTCTACGCCTCCTCGCGATCCATGTCAGTCCTTGCGGACGCCAGGAGGGCGGCTGCCTTAGCCGCTAGCTAGTTCCACTTTTGGCGCAAAGCGGACATGTCCGCTCGTTACCCAAGCAGACTTTGTGGATCATCGGGTAAGGAACAGTTTGCACTGCCGCCCCTGCTGCGGCCGGTCAAGCGGGGAACAAGGGAAAGCTGCCGCGCGACCGAAAAGCGATAGACACCATGGGAAAACAGAACGAAGCATCCCGCCACCAAGAGATTTGCGATTTTGAAAGGCATTTCAAAAGGCGATCCCTTTTCACCGATTTCGCCAATAGTTTGGGTGATCGGGTCATAGTTCGGAAGCAGCGCTCCAAGCACGATCCATGTTCCTATAAAACCCACCCCAGCCACTATTGCGAAAATCAGACAGAAACAATGGTGTTGCGACATGGTTTGCCCCCATCACCATACCAAGACAGCCGCGAACGCGATTCAAAATGCGTCACTGCCGGAAATCTCCACGTCCTTCCATGGGTTTGGCCGCAGTAGCCAATCCGCGAGCTTGCCGTTATCCTGCCGCAATAAAAGATGAGCCTGAAGTCCGCCGAGAGGCGGCCTGACAATTGGACCTAAAGGCCGCCGAAAGGCGGCCAGACAATCGAATAAGGATGACCATGCGCCGTTCGCTTCTGATTTTTTCCGCCGCCACCTTGATTGCCGCCGTGCCGTTTTTGGCGAGCGCGCAGAGCGCCAAACCCGCGCTCTACACCGCCGATCAGGCCACCGCGGGCGCCGCGGTCTATTCCCAGGCTTGCGCCGCCTGTCATGGGGCGCAAATGGAAGGCGTGGCGGCGCCGGCGCTCAAAGGCTCCGTCTTTGGGGAGATGGCCACCGCCCAGGGGCTTACGGCCGATTCCCTTCTGGACGTGATCGCCAACACCATGCCGCAGTCCGATCCCGGTTCGCTCAAGCCCGAAGAGTACAGCGCCGTGACCGCTTACATCCTGCAGCAGAATGGTTATCCCGCCGGCACTGCGGCACTGGCCAAAGGCGCGGCCGGACTGAAAGACGCCAAGGTCACGCCCTAGGGTCGAGACTCACTTGTGGGCCATCCAGTTGGGTTTGAGATTATCCTGATAATGAAGCGCTGGCGTCATCTGGACGGCCCGTTCGTACGCGTCCTTCGCTGCTACTCAGGACCTACTCACTCGCGGGCCATGACAAGTTGTGGAATTTCTTATCGGCACTCCGGTGGGCCAGTACAGACCCTAGAGCGTTTTCGGAGAAAGCCATGAAGAATTCCGCACTCGCTTTGCTGGCGGCGGCGTGCCTTGGCCTGTGCGGCAGCGCCTTGGGACAGCCGCCAAAGGCGCCCGAACCGGTGGGCAGCGCCGGCGAGGCCGCCGCCCCTATCGGCGGCAAGGCCACGGAAGGGATCAATCCCATCCTGCTGGGCTCGAACCCAGCCAACCCCGGCTCCTTTCAAATGCAGAAGGTCATCCAGAAGGTCGATATCACCGACGCGATGATGCTGGAGTCCGACCGTTCGGACGACTGGATCCTGCACGGCCGGACTTACGACAATCAGCGCTTCTCTCCTTTCACCGACATCAACAAATCCAATGTCCGGCAATTGCGGCCCACTGCCATCATCCAAACCGGCATCACCAAGACCAGCGAGATGACGCCGATCGAGATGGATGGCGTGCTCTATCTGGAAACCGGCGACAACAATATCCAGGCCTATGACGCCATCACCGGCAAGGAGCTGTGGGCCTATTCACCGAAACTCGGCTATTCCAATCTATGCTGCGGCCAGCAGTCGCGCGGCGTCGCCGTGGCTTATGGCAAGGTTTTTGCCGCGCAGCTGGACGGGCATGTCGTGGCGCTGGATGCGCGCACCGGCAAAGAGATCTGGAAAACCGAGCATGCCGACGCCCTGCCCCAGCCGGCCTATTTCTATTCCTTCACCATGGCGCCCATTGCCTATAACGGCATGATCCTGGTGGGCAATGCCGGCGCGGAATGGCCCACGCGCGGCTTTCTGGAAGCGCTGGATGCCAATACCGGCAAGCTGGTTTGGCGCTTCAACACCACCGCCGCGCCGGATCAACCGGGCGGCAAGACGTGGAGCGGTGACAGCTGGAAATATGGCGGCGGTTCGGTGTGGAACACGCCCGCCATCGATGTGAAAAACAATCTGATCCTGTTCGCCACCGGCAATCCCAATCCCGACCTGGATGGCACCAGCCGCAAAGGCGACAATGCCTATACCGACTCCATCGTCGCCATCGACGGCAAGACCGGAAAGCTGAAATGGTGGTACCAGCAGGTTGCGCACGATGTGTGGGATTATGACGCCTGCGCGCCCGTGGTCTTGTTCGACACTATCGACGAGCATGGCAAGATCGTGCCGGCGGCGGCCGAGGCCGGCAAGGTCGGCAATGTCTTCATCGTCAATCGCCTGACCGGCAGGTTGATCCGCAAATCGCCGGCCTTCGTGATGGTCAATGAGAATTTCCTGAAGCCGCTGACCACCACCTATATGACGATTGTCCCCGGCAACAAGGGCGGCGCGATGTGGTCGCCACCGGCTTGGTCCCCCCAAACAAGATACCTCTACACCATGGGCGTGAATGAGGCACACGACTTCAAGCTCAACAGGCCGCTGACCGAGGTCTACAAACCCGGTACGCCAGTCGCGGGCCAGTATGCCGGTGGCGACATGGCCCTCAATCTCAACGCTTTTCCGCCCAGCGGCACCTTTAGCGCCATCAACACCGATACCGGCGGCATCGCCTGGCAGTACAAATCCGACCGCCCCATGTATGGCGGCGTGCTGGCGACGGCGAGCGGCTTGGTGTTCGCCGGGGAAATGAATGGCGACTTTAATGCGTTCGACGCCAAGACGGGGGAAAAGCTGTGGCATTATTCCCTGGGGGTGGGCGTCTGCACCCCGCCCATCACCTACAGGATCAAGGGCGTGCAGTATGTCGCGGTCGGCGCCAGCGGTTGTCATGGCGGCGAAATCCTGATGTACAATGACGGACGCCCCACCTTCGGCGACGCGTTTGCGATTTTCGCCCTGCCCGGCAAAAGCTGACCAAGAAAAACTGATAAGGCCGACACATGGACGCTGATATCAAAGCGACACTGACAGCAATCTCCACCGCCACCATCACCACGGTCCTTCTGAAAAAAGGCCTGCGCAATGTCTGGCTGCGCGGCGCCTTTCCCAAGCAACCCGGCCAGCAGCGCGTGGTGGGTATTGCTTTCACCCTGCGCTTTGTTCCGGCGCGCGAGGATCTGGCGACACCGGCAAGCTGGGCCTCGCCCATTTCCACCCGCACCGCGATCGAGGCCATGGATGAAGGCGTGATCGCCGTGGCCGATGCCATGGGCGTCACTGATGCCGGCATATTCGGCGACATCCTTTGCGCGCGCATGGCCAAGCGCAAGGTTGGCGCCTTGATCACCGATGGCGTGATGCGCGACATGGAAGGCGTTCTGGCGACCGGCCTGCCGGTTTGGTGCGCGGGGGCGGCAGCGCCGGCCTCGGTGGCGAGTCTCACCTTCGTCAACTGGCAGGAGCCGATCGCCTGCGGCGGCGTGGCGATTTTCCCAGGCGACACAATCGTCGCGGACGGCGACGGCGCGGTGGTGATCCCGCAAGCCATGCTGGCCGTAGTCACGGAGATGGCGGCCGAACAGGAAGAGCAGGAAGCCTGGATCATCAATGAAGTGAACAAGGGCGTGCCCCTGCCCGGCCTCTATCCGCCCAATGAGGACACCAAGGCGCGCTATGCCGCGTGGCGGAAGGAAAATAAAAAGTAGCACAGTCATCCATCCTCCCCTTGAGGGAGGATCGAAAAATTCGAGCCTATAGCGAGAATTTTTCGAGGAGGGGCTGCCGCCAGCACATTACCCCTCCCCGAAATGTCTTCGACATTTCGACCCTCCCTCAAGGGGAGGATGAACCGAGGTCCTACTCTTTTATAAAATCCCTAAGCCTTCCATAGCTCAGTTCGATATGCCGGCGCATGGCGGCTTCGGCGCGCGCGCCGTCGCGCGCGCGGAGGGCGGCGATGATGGCATTGTGCTCATGCACCGCCTCTTCCGTGATCTCGCTGCGAAAACAGGAGCGGAAGATATGGACATGGATATGCAGCCGCGCCAGGGACTCCGCTATCAGATGGTTCTTTGCGCCGCGCGCGATCAGGCGGTGGAACGCCGTATCCATGTCAGCAAAGGCGTCGTGCGAGGGCGCGCTCTCGCCGCTGGCCAGCAATGCCATGTCGGTGTCGCTCATCATCTCCGCCGCCTTGCGCGCGGCATGCGGCTCGATCAAGAGGCGGAATTCGAACAGCTCGTCCAGCTGAGCGCGGTCCATCCGCGGGGAGGTGGCGTAACCGGCAAAGTGACGCTTGATGACTAGGCCATTGGCTTCGAGCATGGAAAGCGCCTCGCGGATCGGGGTCTGTGACACCCTCAACTCGCGGGCCAAACTGTCCACCGATACCCGGGTGTCCGGCGGCAGCCGGAGCGACATGATGTCGGACCGGATGCGGCGATAGACCTCCTCGGCCAGGCCCGAGGGCCGGACGATGGGACGCTCGGCTATGGTAACGCTGGGCATAAGGGGAACTTTTCTCCCAGAAAGACTGGATTTTGCCATTGACCGGGCGGAGCATAACCCATACGGTCCGCCGATCCTATAGGATATTTGATCCGTGCTGGTCCCCATTGAGGAAGTCCGCAAGCTGGCCGAGGGCATCCTGCTCGCCAATGGCGTGCCGGCCGACCATGCCAGGACTCAGGCAGGGCTTTTCATCGAAGCGGAGATGCGGGCCATTCCCAGTCACGGGCTTCTGCGCCTGCGCCGGGTGATCGAGCGCATCCGCGCCGGCCTGTCGGTGCCCGGCGTTGCCGGAAAACAGACCTGGACCGCCCGCAATTTTCTCAGCGTGGATGGTGAACGCGGACTGGGTCCGGTGGTCGCCATGGCGGCGCTGGACGCCATCATTCCGCGGGCGCGCGAAGGCGGCATCGCCATCGCCGCCATCCGCAACACCAATCATTTGGGCGCGCTGGCCTATTACGCCGAAGAGGTCGCGAGCAAAGGCTTGACCTGCATCGCGCTCACCATCTCCGAAGCGCTGGTGCATCCTTTCGGCGGGCGCAAGGCGATGATCGGCACCAATCCAATAGCCATCGGCGTGCCCGCCGCGCCACATCCCATGGTGCTGGACATGGCCACGGGCCTGGTCTCCATGGGCAAGATTCACGACCACGCCAATCGCGGCGCGCCGATCCCTTTGGGCTGGGCGCTGGACGAAAATGGCGATCCCACCACCGACGCCTCCGCCGCCAAGAAGGGCGCCATCGCGCCGTTCGGCGGCGCCAAGGGCTATGCGCTGGGTATCGCCTTTGAAGTGCTGGTGGCGAGCCTGGCGGCATCGGCCATCGGCGTCGACGTCAAGGGCACGCTGGATTCGGTGCATGTCTCCAACAAGGGCGATCTCTTCATCGTCATTGCGGCCCCACATGCCGAAGCCGCCAAGGCATTGGTGACGGAGTATCTCGAAAGCATCCGAGCCGCCGCGCCCGCCGATCCCGCACATCCCGTGCTGGCGCCGGGCGACCGTGCCCGCAAAGTCAGGGCACAATCGGAAAAGCGCGGCGTTTATCTCGACGATGGCCTGTGGGCGGACTTGCAAACGCTGGCCGCAGAATCGCGAAAGGAAAAAGTATCATGACCAACATCTTCGGCGCCCTGCGCCTGCCCGCCTCGGTGATCTTCGGTTCCGGCCAGCGTTCGGCAATCGGCCTGATGACGGCGCAAATCGGCAAGCGGGCCCTGATCTGCACCGATGCCCGCATGGGCGCCGATACCCAGTTCAAGGCCATTGTCGCCGACATTCAAGCCAATGGCGTGCAGACCAAGGTCTATGACCGCACCGAGGCCGACCTGCCGATGGCAGGGATTTCCGGCTGCGTCGCCGAATGCGCGGATTTCAAGCCCGATGTGGTGCTGGGGATCGGCGGCGGCTCCTGCATGGACATGGCCAAATGCGTGGCAGTGTTGCTGCAGCATGGCGGTTCGCTGCGCGACTATTATGGCGAGAACAAAATCCCCGGCCCCGTGGCGCCGGTGATCGCGGCGCCCACCACCTCGGGCACCGGATCGGAAGTGACGCCGGTGGCGGTGATCGCCGACACCGAGCGCGGCACCAAAGTAGGTATTTCCAGTCCCTATCTGATCCCGCGCGTGGCGGTGTGCGATCCCGAGCTGACCCTGACGTGCCCGCCCGGCCTTACCGCCGTCAGCGGCGCCGATGCCCTGACCCATGCCATCGAATCTTACACCGCCGCGCATCGCGAGGTGACGCCGGAGCTGACCGTGAAGAATGTTTTCGTGGGCAAGAATGTGCTCAGCGACACCTTCGGGCTGCTGGCGCTGCAGAATATCTTCAAGGCGCTGCGCACCGCCGTGAAAGATGGCAAGAACATCGAAGCCCGCGAGCAAATGATGCTGGCTTCGCTGGCGGCCGGCTGCGCCTTCGGCACGGCGGGGACCGCGGCGGCGCACGCCATCCAGTATCCGGTGGGCAACGAAACCCACACACCGCATGGCATGGGCGTGGCGCTGTTGATGCCCTATGTGATGGAGTTCAACCGGCCCAATTGCGTCGCGGCTTTCGCCCAGATCGGGCGCGCCATCGGGCTGACGGGCAGCGACGAGGAACTCTCCCACAGGCTGATCGACGAAGTGGCCAAGCTGCTCAAGGATATCGGCATCCCGGTGACCTTGAAGGAGCTGGGCCTGCCGGAAGACAAGCAGGACTGGACAGCGGAAAGCGCCATCGGCGCCGCCCGCCTGGTCAACAACAATCCCCGCAAGCTGGACGTGGACGCCATGAAGGCGATCACCCGCGCCGCCTTTAGCGGCGATCGCTCAGCGCTCGCTTCCTGATACCGCAACAGAGAGAACCATGACCAACACTGTCAGCATCCCCGCGCCCAAGTCCGGCCCTGCGCCTTTCCCGATCCCGACCGATCTTTGGATCGGCGGCAAATGGGTGGAAGCGGCGGGCAAAAAGCGCGTCGACGTTTTCGATCCCTCGACCGGAAAAAAGATCACCGACGTCGCCGATTGCGACGCGGGCGACGCCATGGCCGCAGTGAATGCGGCCGACAAGGCTGCCGCCGGCTGGGCCGCGACCACGCCACGCCAGCGCGCCGAGATCCTGCGCAAATGCTATGAGAAGATCGTCGAGAATATCGAATGGCTGGCCTATCTGATCAGCCTGGAGAACGGCAAGGCGCTGCCCGACTCGCGCAGCGAAGTGCTCTATGCCGCGGAATTCTATCGCTGGTATGCCGAGGAATGCTGCCATGTGCTGGGCGAGGTCGCCATGGCGCCAGCCAGCGGCGCGCGCATCGTGGTGGAATACCAGCCCATTGGCATCGCGCTGTTGATCACGCCCTGGAATTATCCGGCGGCGATGGCCACCCGCAAAATCGCGCCCGCGCTGGCGGCCGGTTGCACCGTGGTGCTGAAG
>DATHLY010000315.1:0-8343 GCA_035487655.1 Rhizomicrobium sp.
CCTAACGCCCTTTTTGGGGGCGGTCCGGCTCGCGCCTAACGCCCTTTTTGGGGGCGGTCCGGCTCGCGCCTAACGCCCCTGCGTGTTCTTCGTCCCTGTTCCTTCTGTTTAACCATGGCTTAGGGTTATTCTTCCATTCCTTTTTGATCGAAGTCCCGCCGCTGCTAGGCAGACGGCATGGGACAGACCATCACATCCGTGACGGACATGGTCAGCTATGCCGGCGATTTGCGCCGCGCGGCCAAGCAGGCGCCCACCCCGGAGGTGGCGCAGAAGATCCAGGCGACCGCCCAGCATCTGGAAAAGACAGCACTCACGCGCGTCGGCCTGACCGCGCCGGGCATCGGCAAGCTGCTCGATACGCTGGTCTAGCGGTCGGCGCGCGGAAGGGCCATCATCGGCAAACACCGACGCATGGACAGTCGGGACGTCCCAATAGTCTCTAAGGGTTCGTGCCGGTCGTAGATGTCGATGTTGCGGGCGAGGTGCCCGTGGGCTGCGAGACATTGTTGCTCGCGGTGGCCAACGCGATGGTAATGCCGACCAGAGCCGCGCCGGCAACCAACAGCATGCCGTTGCCGTCTTCAAGCTGCGCTTGATGCAAGCCGGCAGGTTTTCCGGCTGGCAAGGCACCGGATCGGTCGACAGCCAAAGCGCTTGATAATGACAACATTAGTGCGGAACAAATGACAAACGGCACTTTCATGAATCATCTCCACACCCCCCGAATGGAAAAGCAAACAAGCCGAAACTGTTCCGCGACAAATCTTCCCATTACGGCACGTTAAGTTACGGACCGTTCAGGTTCCCGTGCGCAGTCTGGGGCCCACATGGTCGTAGGCCATCAGGCTTATGAATTCCGAAAGGCATGCTTTTTCCGCCTCGGCGGGCAAGCGGGCATTCGCGACAGGGTCAACGCGCGGGAACGCGCAAAAAGTTCGACGCCGTAGACGGCTCCAGGTCCCAGCACGCGTTCCGGGTCCAGATTGTCATCGGCGACCGTCTCGTAGGCATGGCGTCATATGCGGCTGCAATGCGTGCCTTGGCCTCGCGCGTACCTTTTCCAACTGCCATGGATCAACCCCGTTCGGCCGATCTTATGCGAGAAAATTCGCCCCATCCCTCTTTTTGCGGGTCGGAAAACCTGCAAAATGCCGCCAAAGCTCCGGGGCTTGAGCTTTGCATCCATGCTTTCGCGCAAATAGAGCCTTAACCAAGAGCGGGTAGAATTCGCCCGATTCGAAGCAGCCTGCCATGATGACGCGAAAGATCGTGAGACTCCTGATTGCGTCGGGCACCGTCTTGTTCGGTCTGAGTTATACCGACGCGCGGGCAGCGGTCACCGAGCCGAAGCAGCATGCGCAGGCGACGCACAAGGAGGATGTGAAAGCGGCGAAGAAGGCGGTCCGAACGCAGAAGCGCACGCCCAGACCCTCGCTGATTATCGTATCGAAGGCGCCGAACGACGCACCCGATTTTGACTATCAGGATCGCGTCCAAGAAGCCCAAGCCCTGGTCGCAAAGCAGCCGGTGCTGAAAGACGACATGCAGTTCGACAAGGAGGGGAACCTTTCCCATTTTGTCTGGACCCTCGCGATTGGCCAGAAGAGCGGCCCGCTTACTGTGATACGCATGGACGAGACGGGGAAAAACGACCAGGGATTGGTCATCACCTGGCCGGTCGACAACTTCATCAACACGCGCTTTCGAGTCTCAATGCCCGAAGGCACTATCGTCTTTGCGCAACGTCGTCCGGTCCGCACCAAGGACAGCTATCAAGAGGCGGTCTACACCGCTTATTCGCCGGAGCTCGACACCAAAACCATGCGCACCGCCGGCATGGACTATCTGCGGCACTTGCAGCGCCTGGCTTATGACCGCATCAAGGACCATGACGTGCGCTCCCACGTGGCGCCAAATCTCACGGTGGCAGACAAGATCCCCACCAGCACCGTGCTGCGGCTGATGATCACCGAACATATCGATCCCCTGCACATGAAATATGTCGGGATCGAGCAATGCGTTCACGAAGTTTTGGTCACTATCGCGGCCAATCGCGAGCACGCCTATGCCTATGCCAAGTCGAGCGCGGGCGCGCGCGGCCTTCCCCAATTCATGGAAGACAGCTACGAAATGGTTCGCGAGAATTATCCGAAGGCGCTTCTGGAACCGGACTTCGAACGCGGCATGAGCGACTTGCACAATGCCATCCTGGCATCGGTGCTACTCCTTGATCTCGAACTGACGCAATTGCCGCGAGACTTTCTCAGGCGGTTTTCCGATTCGAGCCAGCAGGTCGCATCATTCCTGGCGGCGGGATATAATCGCAATCCGGCGCATGTCGTGCAGACCTACCACCGCACCCATAGCTTTACGGGCGGGAACGCTCCCTTTCAGAACAAGATGTATGTGCGAATCCAGAACTGGGTGGGCGGATTCCTGAAAAGGGAATACGACGTCACCTGATGCCGTAACGGTCACGGGCCGTCTCAAGGACGGCTGATCGCGAGATCGCTGTCCAGCGCGCGCACATCGCTCTGGCCGGTGAGCGCCATGGCGACTTCCAATTCCTCCTTGACGATGGCGAGCATGGCGGCAACGCCAGCCTCGCCCCTTGCCGCCAGGGCCCAGGCCCAAGCTCGTCCCAGCAGCACGCCGTCGGCTCCCAGCGCCAAGGCCCGTAGGACATCGAGCCCGGACCGAACACCACCGTCGAGCATGACGGTCATCCGTCCTGCCACCGCTTCGCGCACGGCGGCAAGTGCGGCAATGCTGGACAGCGAACCATCCAGCTGGCGCCCGCCATGATTGGAGACCACGATGCCATCCATGCCCTCGTCGGCGGCGCGCTTGGCATCGCCGGGATCCGTGACCCCCTTGAGAACCAGCTTGCCTTTCCAATGATCGCGCAGCCAAGAAATATCCTTGTAGGTCACGGAAGGATCGAAATTGCGCGCCACCCAAGCCTGAAACCGCTGCAATCCCGCACCGCTCGGCATGGCCGGCGCGACATTGCCGATGATATGGGGCCGGCCCAGCAGGCCGACATCCAGCGCCCAAGCCGGATGAAACAGGATATCGAACAGCCGATCTGGCCGGGCGACGAGACTTTGCGATCCCGCCAGGCCACCTATTCGATCTCGATAGCGTATGCCATTGATCGCCAAATCGACGGTCAGGAACAGCGTGTCGGTACCCGACGCCTCGACACGCCCCAGCAGGTCTTTCATGAAGCCGCGATCGCGGATCATGTAAAGTTGCATCCAGAAGGGTTGTTTGGAAGCGGCGCGCACTTCCTCGACTGTGCAGCAGGACATGGTCGACAGGACCATTGGCACACCGGCCGATTCTGCCGCGCGTATTGCCTGAATCTCGCCCCGCCGGCGAAAGAAGCCCGCAATGCCGACCGGCGCCAGCGCCACGGGCATAGCCATGTCCCGGCCGAAGAGGCGCGTCGCAGTGCGAATGTTCGACACGTCGCGCAGGACGCGCTGCCGCAAGGTCACCGCCTTGAAATCCCGGACATTGCGGCGCAGCGTGTGCTCATCATAGCTGCCGCCATCGATATATTCGAACAGGAAGCGTGGCAGGCGTTTTTGCGCGGCGCTGCGAAATCCCTCGAAATTGACGATTTTCATTGCTTCACGCTGCCTTGGGTGTTTCGGCCTCGGCCAATGGTTTGATCTCTTCGATCACAAACATGTAAACGCCCGCGCCGAGAAGGCAAAACGCTCCCGCCACCATCAGCGGCACGACAAAGGAGCCACTGGTAATCGTCAGCATCAAGCCGGTGAATGTGGCGGTGATGATCCCCGCAATGTTGGCGGCAAAATTCTGGATGCCCCCGATGGTTGCCACATGCGCAGGCGTGGGCGCCACGTCCGCCGGCAATGACCAGATGCTGGCGGCGGTGAAGGCCAGGCTGCCATAGGCCACCGCAAAGAAGAGCAGGGCGATATAGGCATTGGGCGCGAACACCGAAAGCGTGATCACGGACGACATCAGCATGCCACCCACCAGGCATGTTTTTCGCGCCGCCGTCAGACTCCAGCCACGGCGATAGAGTGAATCGGAGGCAAATCCGCCAAGCCAGCCACATGGTATCGAAACCAGCCCCGGCAAAAGGCCCAATGTTCCAAGCTGTGCCAGCGAGAAGCCGCGAGCCTGGATCAGGTAGGTGGGAAACCAGGTGATGAAAAAATAGATGACGAAGTTGAGGCAGAAAAATCCGATCATCATGCCCCAGATCGTGCGATAGCCGAAAAGCGAGGACCAAGCCACCTTTGGCCCCGTTTCCGGCGTTCCACGCTCCGCCCGAAGGCGTGCCAGCTGCTCCGGCGTCACCGAGGCGTGGCGTTCCGGTGTTCGGTAAATGATAATCCAAAACACCGTCCAGACGATGCCAAGGATTCCCGTCGCCACGAACGACACTCGCCAGCCGAAGCTGCCAATGAGCCACGCGACCAAGGGCAGCGACAGGGCCGCGCCTATCCGCGATCCACTGTCGAATATGCTGGCAGCAATCGCCCGTTCGGTTCGGGGAAACCAGTCTATGTTCACCTTGGCGCCGGAGGGATAGGCGCCTGCTTCGCCAACGCCGAGCAACAGGCGATAGCCCGTCAATGCCGCGATGCTATTGGCCGTGGCTGTCAGAACAGTGGACACCGACCACCACAGGACGGCGATGGCCAAGGATATGCGTGCGCCAACCCGGTCAGCGAACCAGCCGAACGGCATTTGCATGGGGGCATAGGTCCAGAAGAAGGCGCCCAGTACCACCCCCATGACGGCGGCGCTGACGCCAAGTTCGTGGCGGATACTAGGAGCCGCGACCGCCAGATTTGCGCGATCGATGTAATTGATCGCATTCGCCGCGCATCCCAGGAAAATCATGGTCCATCGGATTTTGGGCATCTAACCCCCTCACTTATTATTGTTATGGGCATTATTGTAATGGAGGCCAGGCGAAGCCGCAGGTGACCCTGGGGCTGTGGCGGTTGAAGCTATCTTTCATACGGAAGGGTCGGGATCAAGAGTGCTATGGCCTTGAAGGCGCGGGGACAAGCGAGGCGCCGCCAGACCCATCCATGGCCATGCTTTCTCCCGGCTTCAATGTATATCTGGGATAAGGCGTCAGGATGTCGACTGGCTTGTCTCCCGGCCGGGGCAGCGCAAAGGCTACCAGGGTTTGATGATAGAGAAAATTTTCCCGCGGCGACGGCCGTCTCGCATTACCCGGCCCGCCTGCCGCCACCACGACATACTGGCGGCCATCCTTGCCCATATAGGTCATCGGCCCTGCGTTAGCGGAGGCAGGCATCCTGATCTGCCACAAGAGCTTGCCGGTTCGCGTGTCATAGGCATGCAGACGATCGTCCGTGGCAGCCGCGAAGACGATGCCGCCATGCGTGACCAGCGTCGGTCCGATGCTGGCCGCTCCCATGTCTTTGGCCCCTTCGCCATATTCCTCTTCCAAGGATCCCAACGGCACGCGCCAGGCAACCTTGCCTGACGACAAAATCACCGCGACCAACTCGCCTTGACGGCCGCCATTGCAGCTACGACCGCCATTGTCGGCAAAGCGGACATTGCCGGAGGCGGAGCGAAGGCCGCCATTGCCTCTGACCCCTTCTTCGGTCTTGGTCACCGTAATCATTGTGGGCATGTTCGCCAAATTGGTGATGGCAGTGCCATGATCCAGATCGATCGAGACGCCGCCCCAATCGACGCCGCCAATGGCGCCTATGCTCATGATCCCCCATGCGCCATCCTTGATCGGCACGGAGAACGGACCGACGTCCTGGAGCTTGCGCTCGTCCCACAAGGCCTTGCATTCGGCATTTGCTTGGGCAGAGAGCTGGCTCAGGTGATCCCGGCTCACCGTTGCGGGCATCAGCGGTGGCGGAAGAATGGTGAAGGGTTGGGTTGGCGAGGATTTTTCGCCGGGGACCTGGCTTTGTGCCACCGAACGCTCCTCATAAGGATGGACGGGTTTGCCCGTACTCGCATCCAGAATCCACAACATGGCCTGTTTGGTGGCTTGAACGACGACCTTCATTTTCCTTCCGTCCTTGGTGATTTCCACCGGAACGGGCGCCGCATTCGTATCCAGGTCGAAAATGTCATGATGGAGGTTTTGGAAGCTCCATTTGACTTTCCCCGTCTCGGCATCCAGCGCGATGGTGGCGCCGGTACCGGCATTGTCACCGGGGCGCCAGATGCCGACATAATCGGGACTGCCGGAATCGGTGGGGACATAGACCGTGCCGGTCGTCTCATCGAGGCCAAGGATGCCCCAGGCGCCGCTGCCGACAACATTCTGGGTCTCCGGCCCCCAGCTATCGCCTCCCGGTTCTCCCGCACCGGGGATCAAACGCGCCGTCCATACGAGCTTTCCGGTGCGCAAGTCATTGGCGTGGGGATCGGACGGTTGCGCCGGCGGCGGCAGAAAGCCGGATGCGGCCGTGGTGATGATCAGATTCTTGTAGATGATGGGCGGCGACGACGCCATGACCCCGCCGCCGATCCTTCCGCCAGCGGCCGGATTGGGTAGGCCGATATCCAATCCCTTGGCGGACCAGTCCGCCGACAAGGCGCCGGTTTTGAGGTCGAAGCCGAACATGACATGACCCCAGATTGCGATGATCCTGGGCTTCATCGTTCCGTCGCCGCCCCAATAGGCAAGTCCGCGCCGATCGAGCCTGCCGGCAAGAACAGGCGGCCTGGTACGCCACACTGTTTTGCCTGTTTCCGGCTCCAGCGCGATGATGTCGCCGCTCTGGTTTTCGGAAATATACAGAAGACCGCCGATCAGCAGCGGCGTGATTTCCCAGGAACGCCCCAATTGGCCACCGTCCCAGACCCAGGCTGGCTTCAAGCTGGATACGTTCGCCGCAGTGATCTGACTGAGTGCGGAGAAATGCGTGCGGGCTGTGTCACCGCCCCAGTCCGTCCATTCCGTGGGCTGACCTTGTGCGCTGGTCATGAGGAGAATGCTCAACAGGGCGAGGCTGACCAGGCCCCAACACGCTACCGGAGATTTTCTCGCCATATGGTTTTTCATTGCCATCCCCAGGGAGTAATTTTTGGCGGGCTGATCAGGTATTGCTTGTACCAGCCATCTCCGCAAATGTTCGATTTCCGCAAGAATGCAAGTCAACCTAGCATACTTCCCCGAGACTGGGCGATGGACTTACGCCACGGCGAATGCTGTCATGGGTCTTCGCAATTGCTCCAGGTGATGATTTGAAGCGATTTCTTCCGGCCCTGATCGCCAGCGCGATAATCCTGGGCGTTTTGGTCGGATTTTTGATCAACACCCGCTTCTCTCCCGAGGGCGCCAAGACCGCCGCCGCGAACCTTTCGATCATCACCGACATCTTTCTGCGCCTGATCCGGATGATCATCGCACCTCTGGTCTTCTCGACTTTGGTGGTGGGCATCGCTCATATGGAGGATTCCGCCGCCATCGGCCGGGTCGGGGTCAAGACGCTGGGCTGGTTCATGATGGCGTCGCTGGTGTCGCTCACTATCGGCCTCATCATGGTGCAGTTGCTGCAGCCGGGCGCGGGCCTGTCGCTGCCCCCACCCAGCGCCTCGTCCGACCTTTCCACTGCCGGTTTCTCGCTCAAGGACTTCATCGCCCATCTGGTGCCTACCTCCATCTTCGACGCCATGGCCCGCAATGAGATCTTACAAATCGTGGTTTTCTCGGTCTTCGTCGGATCGGCCGTGGCGGCGCTGGATGGAAAGGCGCCTTTGCTGCTGTCGGCCTGCGAACAGGCGGCCCAGGTGATGCTGAAGATTACGGGCTATGTGATGGTGATGGCGCCGCTGGTGGTCTTCGCCGCCTTGGCTTCCACGGTGGCGACCTCCGGACTCGGCATTGTCGTGGTCTATGCGAAGTTCATTGGCGGTTTCTATCTGTCGCTGGGCCTCTTGTGGATTTTGCTGATCGCCGTCTCGGCCCTGGCGGTCGGCCGCCGGGTCGGGGCGCTGATGCAGACCATCCGCGAGCCGATGCTGCTGGCCTTTTCCACCGCCACCTCCGAGGCTGCCTATCCCTATCTGCTATCGGGCCTGCCGAAGTTCGGAATCCCAAGGAAAATCGTCAGCTTCGTCCTGCCGCTCGGCTACTCGTTCAATCTGGACGGGTCGATGATGTATTGCACCTTCGCCAGCCTGTTCATTGCCCAGGCCTATAACATCCCGTTGAGCCTTGGACAGCAGATCACCATGTTGGCGCTGTTGATGATTACGTCCAAAGGCATTGCCGGGGTGCCGCGCGCCTCGCTGGTGGTGATCGCGGCAACGCTGCCCGTCTTTCATCTGCCCGAAGCGGGA
>DATHLY010000316.1:0-2343 GCA_035487655.1 Rhizomicrobium sp.
ATTACCCGATTCCGCTATCGCGGCAGAAGGCTTATGCTCACTATCCCAGCGCGCCGACGCCGGCGAGCGAAGCCCTGGCCCACAAGGTGGTGAGCCTGCCGATGCATCCCTATCTGGAAGAGGCCACCCAGGACCGCATCATCGATGCGGTTTTGAAGAGTCTTGGCTGACCCCCTTTGCGCAAACCCCCTCTGCTTTCGCACGCCCGAGGGCGTGCTACAGCATCTCCCCCTCCATGCGCTTCGCGCAGAAGGGGAGAATGGGCCTGTATTTGGGATTAGGAACCGGATTTATCCGGGTTGGTGGTCGTGGTCGGCGCCGTGTGACGCAGGGCTGTGCGCTTGCGGTGTTTGACGTGCTTGACCTTCTTGTAGACCACATTGCGCTGCAGATAACTGATCTTGGCATTGGCGGCCTTGAGCTGGGCTTCCAGCGCGTCGGCGCGTTGTGCGTCGGTTTGGGCCAGGGTGAGGGCGCTACCGCCGGTCGCGTTGGCCTGATCGGCACGCGCCTGGGCGGCGTCGGCGCGCGATTGCGCGGCATCCGCGCGCGTGCGCGCATCGACGGCATGGCTTTCGGCGCCGTTGGCTGTGGCCTGGGCCTGTTCGACGGATTCGCGCGTGGCGCACCCGCCAAGCATCAACGCGATGCCCACGGCCAGCAAGAGAAGGGGTTTCATCTGCATCGTCTCTCCCGAGATAGAATGAGGTTAAGTTCGGTAAGGTGCATTGAGGGCAATGGCGCAATCGTGACGCAGGGCGGGCGGAATCGAGACGGGCCGCAGGGGCCAGGCTGATTCGGCCCGCACTGATTCGCCTAGCGTACCAGTTCCCGGGCAAAACAGGCAATGAACCGCAGCCCTGTGCGGATGCTGGGGGCGCCGGTCTCGCCCGCCAGGCGCGGATGCTCGTGGGTGGGAAATTCGACAATGCGGGCCCCGGCGCGCAGGGCGCGCATCGTCATCTGATATTCGATGGTGTAGCCGGTCGCATCGAGCCGCAATGTACGGGCCAGATCGGCGCGGATGGCGCGAAAGCCGTTGATGGAATCGGTCACATAGGGACCTTTTTTGCGGAACGCAAAATTGGCCAGGAAATTGAACGCCAGATTGGCCGCCTTGCGCCAGCGGAATATCTGGCCGTCCTCCTCGTTGACGGCGCCGGCGCACATGCGCGAGGCGATCACCAGATCGGCGCCTTCTTCCAGGCAAGGTTTGAATTTGGCGATATCGGCGACATCCTCATTGCCGTCGGGCGAGAAAAACAGATAGGCATCGGCCTTGTATTTCTCCATCGCTTCCAGGCAGGCGGCGCCACGGCCCTTGCGGCTCTGCCGCAGGATTTCAATTCCCGATTTTTCCAGAAGCGCGATGCTGCCGTCGGTCGAATTGCCATCCACCGCGATGATGGTGTCGAAGCCGCTATCCGTGCCCGGTTTGGGAAGCTTGGGCAGCATGATCTCCAAACATTCGCGTTCGTTGCGAACCAGCATACACAACAGAACCTTCATGAACGGTCTTTCGGTCCGGGCTCGGGCCGCGAGCGCCATTCCCGCAGCAGGATGAGCAAGGCCGGAATCACGGTCGCCAGACTGTCGGCGATCAGTCCGCTGGTGGAGCGGGTGACTTCAACCGTGGGAATTTCCTGGATGCGCCAGCCGCGCTTGGCCGCTTCCAGCGACAGGGAGAAGAATTTGGTGAGGCCGCGGCCGGGGGTGGAAATCGACGCCAGATGCGACCGCCGCACGCCGCGGAAGGCGCTGAAGGAATCGCTGAGATTGGCGGAGAACAGCAGGTCCGCCAGCAGGTTGAAAACGCGGTTGCCCAGGCTGCGGATATTGCCGCGCTGTCCTTTGCGTCCGCCGCCCATCATGAAGCGCGAAGCGATCACCATGTCATAGCCCAGATTCAAGGTCATCAGGATGCGGGGAATGTCCGTGGGGTCCCATTGGCCGTTGAAGGGGAAAATGACGGCCGCGTCGATGCCTTCGCGATCCATCGCGTCGCGGGCGACGTCCAGCGGATGCCGGTCTGTCGCTTCGATGGCCATGGCGTTTCGCGCCTCGAGCGCCGTCCGCACCGGGCCCGGCAAGCCGGCGTCGACCACGATGGTGCGGGCGAACAATTCCATCGGCAGGCGCTCGATGTCGGCGGCGCCGACCGGATGGCGCTTGTCGGTCAGGAGGATCAGCGCGACGCCTTCCGGCTTCTTGGTGCGCTTGTTTCCGAAGAAGCGGCCGACGCATTCGGCGATATAGTCCAGCTCCGACTGCCGCAGATCCTGGTGGCAGCCGACATAGAAGCCGTTCTCATTGATGTGCCGGGCGACGGGAAAATCGGCTTCG
>DATHLY010000317.1:0-2716 GCA_035487655.1 Rhizomicrobium sp.
GGCTGCTCAAGGCCCTCTTTGGCGGTGATGCCGTCACCGATCGGGCCGCCAGGATAGTCGATGCCATGGGCGATGATCGGCCAGCCGTAATTCTTGCCCTTCTGGATGCGGTTCAATTCGTCGCCGCCGCGCGGGCCATGCTCGGTCTCCCAAAAGGTGCCGTCGGGCGCTAGCACAAAGCCCTGCGGGCTGCGAATGCCATAGGCCCAGATTTCGGGCCGCACGCCGGGCCTGTTCAGGAAGGGGTTGTCCGGCGCGGGTGATCCATCCGCCGTCAGGTGGATGATCTTGCCCACATCATTGTCCAGCTTCTGTGCCAACTGCTCGTCATAGTCATGCTTGTTGTTGCCGTCGCGGTCGCCCACGGTCATGAACAGCGAGCCGTCGCGGGCAAAGACGATGCGCCCGCCTTGCTTGGCGGAGAAATTCTTCTCCGGCAGCGCCGGCACGCCACGATAGATCACCGTCACGTCATGCACGGCATTGCCGGCTTGATCGAAGACGGCATGCGCCAAATAGGTGTTGCTATAGCCTTCGCCAAGATTTTCAAAGAAGGAGAAATAGACGCGCTTGCTCTTGGCAAAATCCGGCGCCAGCACCACGTCCAGCATCCCCAGCTTGCGGGCCGGCGCCAGCGTATCAAGACCGGTCAAGGGCTCCGACAAGGTGCCATCGGGACTCACGACGCGCATCTGGCCGGGATATTTTTCCGTCACCAGCATCTTGCCGTCCGGCAGGAAGGCGAGCGACCAGGGCAGGCGCAGCTTGTCGGTGATGGTGGTGACTTTATAAGCCGCGACCTTGTGATAGGGGGCACGGGTCTGTAGCGGGAACAGGGGCCTGTCGTCGGCCTTTTCCGGCGGGAGGGTCTCGAAACCTTGGCCTTCCACCATCCGGGGTTGCGGGAATTCTCGCGATCCACCTCCGGGCGGGGCAGGCGGGGTGTCCTGAGCCGCCACGACGCCAGGCATCAGGGCCAGAAAACTTGCGACGAGAAGGTACCGTTTCATTGTTTCCTGCTTTGCCGCACTTGCGGTCGTTTCCCTTGATGACGGGAGCGCCATCATGCCCTTAGACTAGCCGCAATAGGGGCGTCCAAAAAAGCGACAGCAAGGAAATAGTGGGCTCGAATTCGACACTCTCCATGCTGCCGCTCGACTATGTCGAGTTTTTTGTCTTTCTGGCCGCACTTTGCCTGGTGGGCTTCTTTTCCGGCCGCGGCGAGCGCGGGTCGTCCACCGATTACTTTCTCGCCGGCCGCCGGCTGCCCTGGTACGCAGTGGGCGGAAGTTACGTCGCCGCCAATGTCTCGACCGAACATTTTATCGGTCTGGTGGGGGCAAGCTACGTCATGGGAATGCCCACGGCGCTGGCCCAGTGGCAGACCACGCTCGCGGAAATTGTCATCGTCTTTCTCTTCGTCCCTTTCCTGATCCGCGCCAATGTCGTCACGGTGCCTCAATATCTTTCGGCTCGTTTCGGTCCGGGGGTGCGGCTGGCCTTCGCGCTTCTCACCATCTTCGCCAATATCACCATTTTCATGGCGGCGGTGTTGTATGCGGGCGGCTTGGCCTTGTCGGGCTTTTTCGGCTGGCCGCTTTTGTGGTGCATCATCGGCACCGGCGTCTTTGCCGGCGGCTGGGCGGTTTATGGCGGCCTCAATACGGTGGCCTGGACCGGGGTGCTCACAGCCATCGTCAAGATCGGCGGCGTGACCTTGCTGACGATATTGGCGCTCAAGGCCATGACACCATCGGGCGGAATCATCGATGGCTTTACCTACACCATCCACAAGAACGTCGGCGACAGTGGAATCTGGAAGCAGGCGCTGGACGCCAGCGCGTCGCATCTCACCCATTATGGCGCCTACAACCGCCTCACCGTGTTCCAGCCGCCCGATCATCCGTTGACGCCCTGGACGGGCACCTTCTTCGGCTTCCTGGCGGTGGGCGTGTGGTACGGCGTGATGAACCAGTTCATTGTCCAGCGCGTGCTGGGCGCGCGCGACATCTGGCATGCCCGCATGGGCATGGTGATGGCGGGCTATGCCAAGCTGTTCCTGCCGCTGATCATCGTGTTGCCGGGCCTGATCCTGTTCGCCCGCCATCCGGAGTTCATGCTGGGCGACTGGGCCGGCGCCAATCATCGCGCCGATGGCGGCTTTGTGGTGCTGGTGCGGGAATTCTTTCCCGCCGGACTGCGCGGCCTGCTGCTGGCGGTTCTGATCTGCGCCGTGCAGTCCACGGTCAGCTCCGTGGTCAATGCCACGGGCGCCATCCTCACCTTCGACATCTATGTCCCGCTGATCAATCCGTCCGCGACCGAAAGGCAGAAGGTGCGGGTTGGCATTTGGACGTCCTTAATTGCGGTTGCCGCCGGCATTGGCATGGCCATCGCCATCAGCCGCATGGAGTCCGGAATCTATCAGTATATGCAGACCATCAATGCGCTGGTGGCTCCGCCCTTCGCCGCCATCCTGTGGGTGGGATTGCTGTGGAAGCGCACCAATGGCGCGGGCGGTGTCGCCGCCATCATCGCGGGCTTTGCCACCGGCCTTGGGCTCAAGCTGATCGGCCAGGTCTGGGCCATGCCCAGCTGGTTCTATCCCTTCGGCAACCAGGCGCCGGTTTGCCTTTTGGTATCCGTCCTGGCCTGCATCCTGGGAACCCTGGCGCATCCGGCTCCCACGCCCGGGACCCAGCAAAACCCTGTCACT
>DATHLY010000318.1:0-3638 GCA_035487655.1 Rhizomicrobium sp.
CTGACGGTGTTGACGCGGCTGGCGCTGTTGACTGGCGAACTCGAATATATGAACCGCGCGTCCACCCTGGGCCAAACCTTCGGCAATGAAGCCAACCGGGCGCTGAACGGCGCGGGCGGCTATCTGGCGGGCTTGGAATATGTCGTAAACAGCCTGATCATCCTGGTCATCGGCCATAAGGGCCACACAAAGACGCAAGAGCTGGTCCGCGCCTTCTGGAGCAAGCCCCTTCCCAATGCCATGCTGGTGCAGATCGAGCCCGGCCAGCCCTTGCCGCCGCAGCATCCGGCCGCCGGGCGCGGCATGGAGGGCGGACATCCCACGGCTTACATTTGCCAGGCAGGGTCCTGCTCCAATCCCTTCACCAACGCGGCAGAGCTTGCCTGGGCGCTGACGTTGCCGCCACAGCTGCGCGCCCAGCAACAGGCCCAGATGCAACAACCGCAGCAACAGCAGCAGCCGTCGTTCCAGCCCGCGAGGTTCTAGCCATGATCAAGGCTATTCGCTTCGAGAAAACCGGCGGCACTGATGTTTTGCAGTATGTCGATTATGACCTGCCGCCCCCGGCCAAGGGCCAGGTGCGGGTTCGCCATACCGCCATCGGCGTGAATTTCATCGACACCTATCACCGCACCGGCCTCTATGCCTTGCCGCTGCCCTCGGGACTGGGCTCGGAGGCCGCCGGCGTGGTGGCCGCGCTGGGTGAGGGCGTTACCGGCTTCAAGCTGGGCGACCGCGTTGGCTATTGCAGCGGCGCCATCGGTTCCTATGCGCAAGCCAACAATGTGCCGGTGGAAAAGCTTGTGCGGCTGCCCGACAGCGTCAGCGACGACGTGGCTGCCGCCGTGCTGCTCAAGGGCATGACGGCGCAATATCTGCTGAGGCGCATTCATCCCGTGAAGGCCGGCGAGACCATCGTGTTTCATGCCGCGGCCGGCGGCGTGGGCCAGATCGGCTGCCAATGGGCCAAGCATCTGGGCGCCACAGTGATCGGCTCAACCACGTCCCCGGCAAAGGTGGAACTGGCCAAGGCCAATGGCTGCGCCCATGTGCTCAACACCAAGGAGCCGGGCTGGGAAAAGAAGGTGCGCGAGATCACCGGCGGCAAGGGCGTGCCGGTGGTCTATGACTCCATCGGCAAGGATACGTTCATGGCGGGACTGGATTGCCTTCAGCCGCGCGGCATCATGGTGACCTATGGCAATGCTTCGGGACCGGTCGATCCCTTCTCGCCCGCGATCCTGGCCAGCAAGGGCTCGCTCTTCGTGACCCGGCCGACGCTCGCCCATTACACGCGTACGGCGCAGGAAGTGCAGGAAACCGCGGACGATTTGTTCAAAGTGATTGAATCCGGCGCAGTGAAGGTCGCCATCAACCAGCGCTTTGCGCTCAAGGATGCGGCCAAGGCGCATGACGCGCTGACGGGCAAGAAGACGACCGGGGCGACGATACTTATTCCATGACCCCCATCCGTCGCAACGAGATATCGGCGCAGCCGATTCGAGTTGCGACGGATGGGGGTAATAAAAACTACGTGTTCATGCTCTCAAAAAAGTCGCCGTTGTTCTTGGACTGGCGCAGCTTCTCCAGCAGGAACTCGATGGCGTCCACCGTCCCCATGGGCGACAGGATGCGGCGCAAGACATAGGTTTTGGCCAGCGTGCCCTTCTCCACCAACAGCTCATCCTTGCGCGTGCCGGACCGCATGATGTCGATGGCCGGGAAAACACGCTTGTCGGCGACTTTACGGTCCAGGATGATTTCGCTGTTACCTGTGCCTTTGAACTCTTCGAAGATCACTTCGTCCATGCGGCTGCCGGTATCGATCAGCGCGGTGGCGATGATGGTGAGCGAACCGCCTTCCTCGATATTGCGCGCGGCGCCGAAGAAGCGCTTGGGGCGCTGAAGCGCATTGGCATCCACGCCGCCAGTCAACACCTTGCCCGATGAGGGAACGACCGTGTTGTAGGCGCGGCCCAGGCGCGTGATGGAGTCCAACAGGATGATCACATCGCGTTTGTGCTCGACCAGGCGCTTGGCCTTTTCGATCACCATTTCCGCCACCTGGACGTGACGCGTCGCCGGCTCGTCAAAGGTCGAGGAAATCACCTCGCCCTTCACCGTGCGCTGCATGTCGGTGACTTCTTCCGGACGTTCGTCGATCAGAAGCACGATCAGGAAGGCGTCGGGGTGGTTGGCGGCGATCGCCTTGGCAATGTTCTGCAGGATCACCGTCTTGCCGGTGCGCGGCGGCGCGGTGATCAGGGCGCGCTGGCCCATGCCCTGGGGCGCCACGATGTCGATCACCCGCCCGGTCTTGTCCTTGATGGTGGGGTCGTCCAATTCCATCTTCAGCCAGCGGGTGGGGTATAGCGGCGTGAGATTGTCGAAATGGACCTTGTGCTTGATCTGCTCGGGGTCCTCGAAATTGATCGAGGTCACCTTCAGCAAGGCGAAATAGCGCTCGCCTTCCTTGGGGGCGCGGATGGGGCCCTCGGCGGTGTCGCCGGTGCGAAGGCCAAAGCGGCGGATCTGGGAGGGCGAGACGTAGATATCGTCGGGGCCGGGCAGGTAATTGGATTCCGGCGAGCGCAGGAAGCCGAAACCGTCCTGCAGGATTTCCACCACGCCGGTGCCGGTGATCTCCACCTCGCGCTCGGCCAATTCCTTGAGGATGGCGAACAGCATGTCCTGCTTGCGCATGGACGATGCGTTCTCAATCTCCAATTCTTCGGCAAAAGCCAGCAAATCAGCGGGTTTTTTATTCTTGAGATCCTGCAGCTTCATCGCTTGCAGGCCTTCTTGGACGGTCATGGGATTGGCACCTGGTGGAAATGGGGAATTGGTTTCGATGAACGAAAGGCGTCTGCCCCGAATGCGATCATCGAAGAGGTTGGTTCTGACCCTTTACCGTTTGCGGTCCGCCCGCTTCCGGTCCGCGCCCCCTTAGTTCGAGGGATCGCGCGGGTCAATCAGACGGGATGTTTATAGCCTGATTTGCCGGGCTTGCAAATATCCCGGTATTTGGGCCTCCCGGGGGGCCGCGCAAATAATGTTTCAAGCGGTTCAGGAATCCCGCTCCATCCCCGCTCAGCGTGAATGCGCGTTAATCTCCGAACGGCTGAACCTTAACCAGGATCACGATCAACACCATCAGCACCGCGGGAACTTCATTAATGATCTTGTAGAAACGCGCCGATTGGATGTTGCGGTCCTCGGCAAAAGCCCGCCAGCAACGCACATAGAGCCCGTGCATGCCGCTCATGATGATCACCAGCACGAACTTGATCTGCATCCAGGTGTCCAGATAGGCGCCGGTCAACCAGGCCAGCAGCGGTCCCAGAATCCATACCGCGATCATGGAAGGATTCATGATGCCCTTGAGCAGCCGGCGCTCCATCACCTTGAAGCGTTCGCTGGACTCCGAACCGGGCGCGGCTTCGGTGTGATAGACGAACAGCCGCGGCAGATAGAGCATGGCCGACATCCAGGCGATCACCGCGATGATGTGAAAAGCCAGAATCCAGGGAATGTAGTTGGACAGGGTATTGCGCAGCGCGTCCATCACGTCTTTCCTTGATTTTTGCGCGTATCCGCGCGCGGGGCTCCATAACCGCAGCATTTGTAGCCTGCGGGAC
>DATHLY010000319.1:0-5460 GCA_035487655.1 Rhizomicrobium sp.
GATCGGTGACGAAATCCTGCCCCTGCTGAATGAGCGCAACAAGAATCTGCCGCCGCGCAAGGTCGTGGTGCAGCGCCGGGTCATGGTATCAGGCGACCGGCTCACCGACGCCAGCCAGGGCTTCGACCAGCAGACTGGCCAGCCGATCGTGAACTTCCGCTTTGACAATGTGGGGGCGCGCCAGTTCGGCGACGTCACCAAAGAGCATGTCGGACACCGCTTCGCTATTGTGTTGGACAATCAGGTGATCTCCGATCCCAATATCAACAGCGTGATCCTTGGCGGCAGCGGCTATATCATCGGCAGCTTCACAACCCAGCAAGCCAACGATATGGCGATCCTGCTGCGCGCCGGCGCGTTGCCGGCGCCTTTGAAGCCGCTGGAGGAGCGTAGTGTCGGTGCCGAATTGGGCGCGGATTCTATCAAGGCCGGCCGTTTCTCCGCAGTTGCCGGGCTCGCGCTGGTCGCCCTGTTCATGATCCTGCGCTACGGCCTGTTCGGCCTGTTCGCCGATATTGCGCTCACCTTGAACGTGGTCCTGCTGCTCGCGGCACTGACTGCCTTTGGTGCGACCCTGACCTTGCCAGGCATCGCGGGCATTGTGCTCACCATGGGTATGGCCGTGGATGCCAATGTCCTGATCTATGAGCGCATCCGCGAGGAACAGCGCAACGGCCGCACCATGCTGGCGGCGATCGATACCGGTTTCCGCCGAGCCATGGCGACCATCATCGACGCCAACATGACCCACCTGATCGCCTCGCTGATCCTGTTCGAGCTGGGATCCGGCCCGGTGAAAGGCTTTGCCGTCACCCTGGCGGTGGGCATCATCACATCCTTCTTCACGGCGGTGATGGTGACGCGGCTGATCGTGATCACCTGGCTGAATGCGGCCCGTCCCCGCAAGCTGATGGTTTGAGGCCTTAACCCCCAAGTGCGGCTGGCGGGCGCAACATTCCGGGGCTAAAGTCTCCCCAACGAATCTGAAAGGGAGGGGACCGTGGCCGCATTCTTCGGCAATCTGCGCAATGTGGTGATCGCGGGCTTCGTGCTCGCTATCGGTGTAGCGGCAATTTATGTCGGCTGCCTGCACGGCAGCCTGGACCAGGCCTTCTGGCTCTTCATCACCCGCTGGCTGCACGTCGCCAGCGGCGTGATGTGGATCGGCCTGCTCTGGTACTTCAACTTTGTGCAGGTGCCCACCATGCCGTCGGTGCCCGCCGAATTGAAGCCGGCCGTCACCAAGTACATCGCCCCCGCTGCCCTATTCTGGTTCCGCTGGGCGGCGATGGCGACCATCATTTTGGGCATCGGCCTGGCAGGCATGAACCACTATCTCGTCCAAGCCTATACCCTGGACGCGGTAGACGGTTTCACCAATACCGCCTTCGTGTTGATCGGTATCGGCATGTGGCTGGGCACGATTATGTGGTTCAACGTCTGGTTCATCATTTGGCCGAACCAGCAGAAGGTGCTGAACATCGGCGGCAAATTTTCCGACCTGGCTCAGCCGGCGAAGGACAAGGCGGCGAAGGCGGCGCTGATTGCCTCGCGCTTCAACACCATGGCGTCGATCCCCATGCTGTTCTGCATGGTGGCGGCGTCGCATATCTGAGCTGGACGAGTTAGCATTATAAGGCCGCCGGAGCGATCCGGCGGCCTTTTCGTTGGGACAGAATGGACGCCGCTCTCGCCAACCGTCTCGCCGCGTCGGTGCGCGCCGCCGATCCCGACCGCTATTTCGCCACCCTGTTCGCGCCGGCGCCGAAACGTCCCATGCTGTTTGCGCTCTACGCTTTCAATGCCGAAGTGGCGCGGATTGCGGAAAGTGTGCGCGAGCCGATGTTGGGCGCCATCCGCCTGGAATGGTGGCGCGAGACCGCCGAGGGCGCGTCCAAGGGCTCGGCGCGCAATCATGACGTGGCGCGAGGACTGGCGGCATTGTTCGTACAGGGCACGGTCGCGCTTGCCGATTTTGAATCGCTGATCGCCGCCCGCGCCTTCGATTCCAGCGCCGACCGCTTTGCCGATTTTGCCGCGCTCGAGGATTATGTGGATTCCACAAGCGGCCGGCTGATGCGGCTGGCGGCGCAAATCCTGGATGGTCCCGCCGGCATCGCCGCAACGCTGTGCGAGGCGGGGCTGGCTTATGGGCTGACCGGCCTGATCAGGGCGCTGCCGTTTCACAGGGACCGGCACAAGCTCTACCTGCCGCTTGATCTTTTGTCGGCGCTGAACCTCGCGCCCGAAGCGTTTTTTCACCTGGAGCCGAATGATCCGCGGCTGGTCAGCGCGGTGCGGCAGGTGGCGTTCAAGGCGCGCGATCATTTCCTGGCCGCGCAACGATCGCCCAAACCCGGTGCCGCCCTGGCCGCGATTTTGCCGGCAGCCCTGGTGCCGGTCTATTTGCGCAAGCTCGATAGCGGGCGCGACGTTCCAATCCATCGGCGGCAAATGGCTCTGCTAAGCGCGGCGATGAAGAGGCGGCTATAGCGCTTCGCTGTTCTTGTATTTCACGTCGCCATGGCTGATGCGGCGGTGATCCTTGAGCCGGCTGATCGCCACGGCAAAAGCGTTGTCCAGCACGGCATAGGCATCCGTGGCGCTCTTCTTGTGGCCGCCATGCGCCAACTCCTTGCTGACCACGATTTCCTTGCCTGGAACCCGCAGCACGATATGGACGTCCGGCGGATTGCCGCTGGCCTTCTGACTCTTGTGCGGCAATTCGATCACCACCCGGCAACCGATGATGTGATCGTGAAATTGCTCCAGTTTTCCGACATGCGCTCGCACAGCTTTTTTTAAAGCGTCGGATGGTTCCACATTGTGGAAGGAAAGTTCGAGGGGAATATCCATGGCATGATCCGTTGATTGCTGTTCTGTCAACGGATGGGACTCTAGCTGGTTTCAAGAAACTATTCAGCAGCCTGCTTCGGGGAAAGCCATGCGCAAAGATCATCCAGCGCGCGCATGCTCATGGCCTGCTTGCGATCCTTTCCCCGGATTTTGGCGCTTTTTTCGAACGGCGGGAAGAGGCCGAAATTGACATTCATGGGCTGGAAGCTTCGCGCGTCGGCTCCGCCCGTTATGTGGTTCAGCAACGCGCCAAAGGCGGTGGTGGGCGGCGGCGGCAGAACAGCTGTGCCCTCCAGTTCCGCCGCGGCGAACCTTCCGGCAAGAAGTCCGATGGCAGCGCTTTCGACATAGCCTTCGACACCCGTCACCTGGCCCGCGAACCTGATGTGAGGGCGGGACTTCAACCGCAGCCAAGGATCGAGCAGGGCCGGGGAGTTGATGAAGGTATTGCGATGCAGCCCTCCCAGCCGCGCGAATTGCGCATTTTCCAGCCCCGGTATGGTGCGGAAGATGCGCACCTGTTCCGCGTGCTTCAGTTTGGTCTGAAAACCCACCATGTTCCACAAGGTGCCAAGCGCATTGTCCTGCCGCAGCTGCACCACCGCATAGGGAGGCCGGTCCTTGCGCGGATCCTTGAGCCCCACGGGCTTCATGGGACCGAAGGCCAGCGTTTGTTCGCCGCGCGCCGCCATCACTTCAATGGGAAGACAGGCCTCGAAATAAGGCGTGGATTTCTCCCACTCCTTGAATTCCGTCTTTTCCCCGGCCAGGAGTTGGGCCACGAAGTCTTTGTACTGCGCCTCGTTCAACGGCAGATTGATGTAGTCCGCCACGCCGCCGCCAGGCCCCTCTTTGTCATATCGCGACTGAAACCAGGCAATGTCGAAATCGATGGATTCCCGGTGCACGATGGGTGCGATGGCATCGAAAAAGGCCAGATGATCCTGGCCGGCGGCTTCCGCGATGGAGGCGCCCAGACCGGCCGATGTCAGTGGACCAGTGGCGACGATTACGCTTCCCCAATCGGCGGGGGGCAGTTGGGCGATTTCTTCGCGCACAATCTTCACCCGCGGATGATTCTCCAGCGCGTGGGTGACCGCTGCTGAAAAGCCATGCCGGTCCACTGCCAGTGCCCCGCCCGCGGGCAGCTTGTGGCTATCCGCGGCGCGCATGATCAAGGAGCCGGCACGGCGCATTTCCTCATGCAGCAGGCCGACCGCATTGTTGAGGACATCGTCGGAGCGGAACGAATTGGAGCAGACAAGCTCGGCAAGAGAATCGGTCTGGTGGGCGAAGGTCGTCTGGCAAGGACGCATTTCGTGGAGGATCACCGCCACGCCCGATTCGGCCGCCTGCCAGGCCGCTTCCGACCCGGCCAGGCCGCCGCCGATGATGTGTAGATTGGCCGTCATGAGCGGGCTTTAACAGGTTCGAGGCGGGCCGCAAACGGATGGATTTCTCAGAGAACGGCATCGGATCGGCCCTTCTTCGCATCTGCAATATGGTCTGCCCTGACCCTCGGGCGAAGCCTCTGAGCGAATTGGCCCTGGCGCTCCGAAAAAGGTGCTTCGGTACTGGCACGCAGGTCCGAAAATCGGGCAGAAAAAAGCTTGAAACGATGCGGTAAAGCCTTTTGGCAACAGTCAAAAAGGAATCAGAATGGCTGGTTGACTTGGCTTGTAGCTTCGGACAAGTATCCCCCATCAAATAACGGGGGAAAGCCTATGCACGGTTTTAAGAGTGTTGTTGCCGCGTTGACGGTGGCAGCGATGGTTGGTTCTTCGGCTTTCGCCGCGGATCGCACACTGACCCCGGGTAAGCCCGCGGGCGTGCAGTCTGCGCAAGAGATCGGCAAGGGTACGCTGCTGATCGGCCTTGGCGCTGCGGCGATCATCACCGCCGTCGCCATTACCGTTTCCAACCAGAGCGGCGACCGCAGTGCACCCAACACTTTCCTGCCGCCGTCCACCACGTCGACCCCTCCGTAAGACGTCGGTATTCAGGCAAAATACAAAGCCCGCCATCCCTGATGGCGGGCTTTTTGTTGTTTCGGGCCGGCTCAGGCACCATCTGGATCCGGGTGCCATCTTAACTTTTTGTGCTGGAACCCGTGCGACAATGCCGCGGGAAGATGTACTTCTTCTGGGAAATGAGACGCAGATACAGATGACGGCGGACGAGCCACCGCCTATATAGATTTGGCAGAAGGACGGACGTGTGATGGCCAGGGAAAGCAAGGGAACAAATTACGTCAGATTGGCGGTCGGCGCCGGCCTATTGGCCGCCGCGGCCGTGAGTATCGCTGTGTTCGTGCCGCGCCGCCGGCTTGCTTTTGTCACCGAACCGCTGGCGCAGTTAGGCAAGTTGCCGGTAGCCGCGGCCGTCACCGCTTGGGCGGTGCGCCTATGGCAGGATGCTACTGCGCCCCAGGCGCCCGTGTTCGACGATCTGCGCCCCTTTGATGAATTCTGAAGGTCATTATCCGTGATGCGGCGCGTTGAGGTCGTCGCGACCATCCGTGATGCCTATGTCTTCGCCATCACCCACCTGGGTGGGGTGATCGGCTTGATCTGGGTGCCGATGGTGCTGGCCACCATCATGGGT
>DATHLY010000320.1:0-3594 GCA_035487655.1 Rhizomicrobium sp.
ATCGTGCGGATACAGCGTCAGGGCCTTGGGATCATAATAGGGACAGACCGAGGGGATCGGTCCGGTCGCCACCTTGCCCTGGCCGAAATTGATCGCCTTGACCAGGAAGTCGCGGTCCACCGCATGCATGAAGGCGGCGCGGAAGCGGCGATCGCTGAAGGGCCAGCGCCGCATGTTCATTTCCATCACCGTTATTTCGGCGGTGCCGTTATAGGCATCGCTGCGCGCCACCAGGTTCGGGTTGCCCAGCATGCGCGACGTCACCACCGTTTCGATATCGTCGGCCATGGCGATATCCACCGCGCCCGTCTCCATCGCCACCATGCGCTGCTCGGGCGTGGCGCAGATGCGGTAATAGATGCCGTCCATGCCCGGCTGGCCCTTGCGCCAGTAACGCGGATTGCGCGCCAGGTGGATATATTGGCCCCGCTTCCATTCCGCGAACTGGAACGGGCCGGTGCCGATGGGCTTCAAATTGTAGGGATTGGTGCGGAATTCGGTGCCTTCATAGATATGCGCCGGCATCATCGGCGCGTTGGACGCCATGAAGGAGAGCAGAAAGGCGCTGAACGGCTGTTTGAGCTGGAACTTGACGGTGTAGGCGTCGGGCGTGGCGATGTTGGCAATGTGGCTGAAGGCATTGCGGCTGCGCGGATTGAGCTGGGGCAACATCACGCCACAGCTGAACGCCACATCGCGGGCGGTGAATTTCACCCCGTCATGCCACAACACATCCGTGCGCAAGTGAAAGGTGTATGTCAGCCCGTCCGGCGACATCTCGAAGGCCCGGGCCAGGTTAGGCTGCGGCCGAAATTGCCAGTCGAACAGCAGCAGGGACTCGTTAATATTGCCGCAGATCTCCTGCATGATGCGGGTGTTGAACAGCGGATAGCACAAGGCGGCGGGATCATCAAACATCATCGCGTTGATGATGCCGCTCCTGTTATTCGCCGCCCAAGCTTGTGCCGGATAAGCCAGCAAGCCAGTTCCGCCCAGCATGGCCCGGCGGTCGAGCATGTCAGACCTCCAGCCGGTCCAGCGGAAAAACCGGGCGGCGAAGCTTGGTGTAGGGCAGGCGCGTGAGATCCGAAGTGCAAGGGCCCGAAGTGTTGACGGTGAATTCGCCCGACGCGATCTTGCCATAGGCGACGCGGTGGCCCACCGCCGCCTTGATCCCGATCATGCTGAGCTCTTCGGGATTGATGCCTTGGCTGCGCCACTGCCCCAGGTCGAAAGGCGGCAGCTTCTTGCTGGTGAGCAGGATGGTGAGGCCGCGATGCCTGACCACCGCCGAAGCTCCCATGTTGATGATCTTTCCCAGCGAGCCGACCAGATGGGAATGCTTGTCTTCCAGTTCGAACACGCCGTCGCTGCGGGAGACGAGTTCCACTTCCAAGCTCACGGGACCGGGATCCAGCGGGCTGCCCTTGCCGCCGATGGGCAAGGTGATCTTGCCGCCGAGTGGCACATCCCTGAGCGCCGCCACGCTTTCGGCGTCGGCAATGGCGACGCCGGCGCCTTCGATCTCGTATTTCAGCAGCGCCCGCATCACATCGGTGCCGTCGCCCGGCGCGCCGCCGCCGATATTGTCGGCAGGCTCCACCAGCAGCACCGGACCTTTGCCGCGGGCTCTGCGGTCTCGCTTGAAATCGCTCACCACCTGGTCCAAGTCGTATTGATTGGGAATGCCGCCCTCGCGCATTTCCCAGGCGATTCCGGCGAGATCGCGCAGCGCCGTTTGCGCCGCCTGTTCGTCGCCCTCGGTGATGATGCTCAAGGCGACGCCGGCATAAGGCACATTGGAAAAGGCGTAGCCGCCCACCACATTCACTGCCAACACGCCGGGAAGCTCTTTTTCGATCTTTCTTGCGGCATCTTCCAGTGCCCGCATGGGTCCGTCGCGCGTGCCGGTGCCGGTGGGCGGCCACACGATCGGCGTCACCAGCACAAAATGCTTGGGCTTGATCCCGGTCTTGAGCCGGCGCGCCAACAACTCGGCCGACAATACCGCGCTGTCGAAAGCATCCGTATGCGGGCATTCGCGATAGAAGATCATGCAATCCGACAAGTCGCCCATCTTCGGCGTCAGGGTGGCGTGCAGATCGCCCACGCAATAGATCGGCAGCGTCTCGGCGCCCGGCAGGCTGCGGACTCGCGCCATCAATTCGCCTTCGGGATCGTCACACTGGCTGGTCACCATGGCGCCATGCAGGGACAGGTGGATGGCGTCCAAGCCTTCGGCCAGCGCTTTTTCAAGCGCCGGCTTCACCTCGCGCCAGAAAGCCTCGAACACCGCATGATCCACCGTGCCGGAGGCCCCGCCGGTATAGACGGCGCTGGGCACCACCTCCCAGCCTTCGCGCTCCGCCACCGAAAGGAAGCCATCCACCTGCGAGGCATCCCCGCGTCGGTCCAAAATCTGTCGGCCGCGATGGATGACAAAGGCTTCCACTCCGGTGGTGTCGCCGGAAAAGGAATGGGTTTCGTGAAAGATACCCGCGATGAAAACCCTGGTCATGACCCGCACCTTCCCCCGCCAAACTTTCGGCGGTTTTCCTCGTCCTCGCAAGCGCTATGGCGCTGCACCATTGGCGCGAAAGCCTTTTCCCGGCACGATGGCGGGCGGGGGAGCTGATTTGCTGATCCTGAAACTGACTATCGTGCCCTTGGCGCTGCTGGTATTCGGCATTGTCGAGCGGCGGCATGGTCCGCGCGTTGCGGGCTGGCTGTCAGGCTTTCCAATTGTCGGTTTTCCGCTTCTGCTCTTCATTACCCTGGATCAGGGACCGGCTTTCGGCAGTGCAGCGGCGCTGGGCGCCTATTTCGGACTGATGCCCTGGCTGGCCTTTACCATGAGCTATGCCTGGCTGGCGCAGCGGCTGAATTGGGCATGGTGCATCCTGGGCAGCTTTGCGGTTTGGACAAGCCTGGCGTTTGTCGCCGTGGCGTTGCAAGGCGCCCCGCGCTGGCTGGAAATTTTTCCCTTTATCGCTTTCCTGGGCACAGTTGTGTTCACGCCGCGCGCGCCCCCGTCGGATGAGGAGCGCGAACATGTCTGGTGGGGCCTGCCAGTGCGCATGCTCGCGGGCGCGGGGTTGACGGTGGGAATCACGCAGTTTGCGGCAAGCATGGGCACGCACTGGTCCGGCATCTTCACCACCTTTCCGGTGATGGGGTCCATCATCTGTGTTTCCAGCCATGTCCAGTATGGCCGGCATGCGGTGCAGGAGGCGGTGGCCGGCATGTCCATGGGATTGGCCTCGGTCGGAGCCTTCTGCTTCGCCGCCTATGTCTTTTTGGGGAGGATGGAGCCCGCCAGCGCCTTTTCGCTGGCGCTGATAATCTCCTCCACCATGCATGCCCTGACTTGGTTCTTGTTCAAGAGGCCCCGGAAAATCCGGCTTTAAGAAATCAAGGGGCAATTTCCTTGGCCGCGCCGCGCACTGCATCCAAAGTCGCGTCGATCACGCCATCGTCATGCGCAAATGAGACGAACCAGGCGCCGCGCTCCAAGACACGCACCCCGTGCTTGAGCAGCGTATGGGCGAACTTCACATACATCGGCTTGTCGCTCTTGAGCAGGTCGCGATAGTT
>DATHLY010000321.1:0-4346 GCA_035487655.1 Rhizomicrobium sp.
TCATGGCGCATCTGGAAGAGGTCATCGGAGAAACCAGCCAGCCGGTGATTGTCGAGACGGGCTTCGATCTGGAGACCCAGGCGCTGGCCGAACAGGCGATTGCACGCGGATTGACGGCCGAGGGCGAACAATTCCATGCCGGCCAGGCGGCGCTGGTGGCCATGACGCCGGATGGCGCCATCCGCGCCATGGTGGGCGGCAGGAGCTATGGAGGCTCTGGCTTCAACCGCGCCACCGATGCGGTGCGCCAGCCGGGCAGCGCCTTCAAGCCTTTCGTCTATCTCACCGCGCTGGAGCACGGTCATTCGCCTGACGAGACGGTGAATGACGGGCCGGTGGACATTCATGGCTGGAGGCCGACGGATTTCGAGGGCCATTTCCGGGGCGAGGTTCATTTGATCGATGCTTTTGCCGAATCTTCGAATTCGGTGGCGGCTCAGCTGACCGAAGAGGTGGGTGCAAAAGCCGTGGCCGGCACCGCGCGGCGGCTGGGCATCGCCTCGCCATTGGCGGAAGTCTCATCCTTGGCGCTGGGCACGTCAGGCGTGACGCCGCTGGAACTGACCGGCGCCTATGCGCCTTTCGCCAATGGCGGCAATGGCGTGGTCCCGTTCGGCGTGCTCAAGGTCAAGACCCGCTCCGGCAGGATTCTCTACCAGCGCAAGCCGCCCGGCATCGGCACCGTGATGGGCGTCAATGACAATATGCGGATGACCCGCATGATGTTGGAAGTGACGGCGACGGGCACGGGCAAGGCGGCGCGGCTGGAAGAGCGGCCGACCGCCGGCAAGACCGGAACCACCCAGGACTTCCGCGACGCCTGGTTTGTCGGCTTCACCGCCGACCTGGTGTGCGGGGTGTGGATCGGTAACGACAACAATGCACCCATGAAGAAGGCCACCGGCGGCACCTTGCCGGCGCATATCTTCCACGCCTTTATGACGGAAGCGGAACAGGGACTGCCGGTGCGTCCGCTGACGGGCACCACGCTGATGGCATCTGCTGGAGAGGCGGCCGCGACGGATGATGGCGCCCCTGCGCCGGAGGAAAAGAAGTCCGAGCCCGATACGCTGCAAAAGTTGTTGAACGGGTTGTTCGGCGGGACTTAAGGCGCTGAGTGATTGGCTTAAACTATGCTTCTTCCTCTCCCCTTGAGGGAGAGGAAGAAAAATCATTGGGTTAGCGGAGCGTAGCGACGCTCAACCCAGTGATTTTTCAGGTGAGGGGTGAGTTAGGTATCACGCACCCCTCACCAGCAAAATCTAAGCACTTGGCTTCGCTTGCGCTTCGCCAAGCGCAAGATTTTGCGTCCTCTCCCTCAAGGGGAGAGGAAAGGAATGGGCAAAGTTATGACGGACCATTCTAGTTGGACTTGCCGGCGGTATAGCGCTGCAACTCGCGGCCATTGGCGCGGAGCCAGTTCTGCGCCGCATTCTTGTCGGCAACCAGGGCTTTCACATGGGCCCAGAAGCGCGGGCTGTGATTCATTTCCTTGAGATGCGCCACTTCGTGCGCCACCACATATTCCAGCACGAAGTCCGGCGCCAGAATAAGCCGCCATGAGAAGGACAGCGAGCGGGCCGAGGAACATGACCCCCAACGGCTGGCAGTATCGCGCACGGTGATGCGCGACGGTTTCACGCCCAGCTTCTCCGCGTGTTTGATCGCAAGGATTTCGGACGCCTTGCGCGCCTCGCTCTTGAGGAAATCCAGCACCCGGCGGGGTGCGTGCGCCGCATGCCCGCTGACCCAAATGATCCCGTCTTGCTGCCACACCGGCGCAGGCCCGCGCGCCACGGCACGGATTTCATGCGGCTTGCCGCGAAATGGGATCACGGCACCCGGTGCAATCAGAACCGGCCCCGGCGCCTTGGCGAGCTGGCCCGAAATCCAGTCCTTTTCGCCGCGCGCAAAGTCCAACGCATGCGCCAGGCCTCGCCGGGAGGGCGCCGTGACGCTGATTTCTCCAGTGGCTGGGTTGACCTTGACGATCATGCGCCGGGCACGCGGATTGAGCCTGACGCGCACTTCCAACAGGCGGCCATCGATCTTCAAAAGCTCGTGGCAGATGGAAGAAGATGGCGGTTTTCGAAACAGCAGATTTCTAAGCGACACGGGTAATTTGCCTGGACAGCGCAGATCGGCGATATTTGTAGCGCGGAATGAGCGGTCCCCCAAAGAACTTTTCCCGTCATGATTCGTGATGAACAAATTGCAAGGCTGACCGGCGCGGGTGCATTGGCGCTTTTGCTGGGCGCGCTGGGCTTTCAATATCTTGCGCATTTGGCGCCCTGCGAAATGTGTCACTGGCAACGTTGGCCGCACATCGCCGCCGCGGTGGCAGGGCTATTAATTGTTTCATTTTGGAAAAAGGATCTTCGCGCGCTCGCGGTCTTCACGATTGCGATGGTTGCCCTGTCCGGATTGATCGGCGCCTATCAAACAGGCATGCAGATAGGCATACTGCCCGGGCCGGGCGCCTGCACGGTGGCGCATCCCTATGTGATGGGTTCCGGCGCGCCGCAGCCTGAGATCAGCTGCAATGCGGTGACCTGGAGCCTGTTCGGCCTGTCGCTGGCGGCATATAATGCGTTGATCTCGCTCTCGATGGCCGCGATCGGATTATTCCTGTTGAGGCGCAACCGTGCCGCGTAAGCCCTTCAAGCGAAAAGACAGGCCTGCATCGCCCGGATCGCAACCGGATATCGAATCCATGATCCGGGTGGATCATGCCGGCGAATATGGCGCGGTGCGCATCTATGAAGGCCAGCTTGCGGTCCTGAAGCGGCGCAAAAACACCGCCTCCAGCGTGGAAACCATCGAGCATATGGCGGCGCAGGAACAGCGCCATCTCAGGGCCTTTGACCAGCTTGTGAACGAACGCCGCGTGCGGCCGACCGCGCTGGAACCGGTGTGGCGCGTCGCGGGCTTTGCCTTGGGCGCGGCCACCGCGGCATTGGGGGAAAAGGCTGCCTTTGCCTGCACGGCGGCGGTGGAGGAAGTGATCGACGAGCACTACGCCTCTCAAATCGCGGCGCTCAAAGACCAGGATCCGGCGCTGACCTCCACGGTCAAGGATTTCCGGGCCGACGAAGCGGCCCATCGCGACACGGCTTTGGCCCAAGGCGCCGAACAGGCGCCGGGCTATAAATTGCTGACCGAGACGATCAAGGCAGGTTGCCGCATAGCGATAAAACTGTCGGAACGGATTTAAAGCACACTTGTCATTCCCGGCCGAGCATCGCGCAAGCGATGCGAGGGGAAGGGAACCCAGGTGCATAGACCAAGCTTAATTCATCCACCTGGGTCCCCTTCCCTCGCGCTCACTAGGTTCGCGCTCGCCGGGGATGACAATCCTGGTTACGGTTCCAATACCGAATCCCAATACAAATAATCCGCCCAGGACTCATGCAAATAATTCGGCGGAAACTTGCGCCCATGCTCACGCAGCTCAATCACCGTGGGCTGATGCGGCCGGGTACGGGGGTGCATCTTGGCATGATTGGGCAGGCGCCCGCCCTTGCTCAGGTTGCAGGGGCTGCAGGCGGTGACGACATTTTCCCAGGTGGTGCGGCCGCCCTTGCTGCGCGGAATGACGTGATCGAAGGTCAGGTCCTTGGGATTGCCGCAATATTGGCACTCAAATTGGTCGCGCAGGAAGACATTGAACCGGGTAAAGGCCGGGCGCCGCGCGGGCTTGATATAAGTCTTGAGCGACACCACCGATGGCAGCTTCATCTCAAAACGGGCCGAGTGGACCACCCGGTCATATTCCTCAAGGATGGTCACGCGCTCCAGGAACACGGCCTTGATCGTGTCCTGCCAGGACCAGAGCGACAGCGGATAGTAGCTCAAAGGGCGGTGATCGGCGTTCAGGACCAGCGCCGGGCAGTGGCTGGCGGACGCGGCCCTGGGAAGGACGGCAGCATTGGCTAACACGGAAGCGACCCTGTGAAAGCAGTTCCCCTTTGCAAGTCGATCACTGGAAGCCGAATTCTAAGGCCTGACCCCCGGATGGCTCAAGTGCCCCAGAGTCTAGCCGATTCGTCATGACGGTTTGTAGACGGAGCGTATCTCGCCGCTGCTTTTCAACAAGCCGCGAATGGCCAGGCTGACAAACTCGCCCGCCAGCATCAGGCCCTCGGGATCGATGCCATGGCCCATGCCGCGGGCCAGGTGCCATTGCACGGCGGCGCCTGCCACACCCAATTGGGTTGCGGCCAGGAACATGGCCTGGGGCGGTATCACCGTATCGCTATCGCCATGGGTTAACAGAATAGGCGGGATGGCTTGGTCGGATGGCGGCGGCCCGGGAAGCAGCCCGGAAAAACCCACGATCGCGGCGG
>DATHLY010000322.1:0-2456 GCA_035487655.1 Rhizomicrobium sp.
ATTGGACGATCTGGGCGATTCGCGGCGGTACCCGGCCGGGCAAGGTGGAAACGGGAAGCCGCAAGGGAACGGGACGGGGAATCGGATGCGGACTCCAGACCGCCAGGCCATAGATCCGCCCATGCATCGGTTCGCGAAACAGATGCCCCCCGACCAAGCGCGGCAGGTCCTCAAACTCCTCGGTCGCTTCCTGAAGAAGCATCATATCCGGACGGCGGCTCTGAATAAGGGAGGCGACATCTTGCAGATCGGCGCCGGTCCGGCGCAGCAGATTCCAGCTCAGAACACGAATAAGCGTCCGTCGGGAGGCCGCAGCCTGTGTCCGCGGAGCCGGACGCGAAACCGGGTTATTCTGCATCGGCATCTTCGACAGCATAGCACCGGAATCGCGGGTTGCGATCATCTTTATACCTCATATCCGGCTCATGCCGGAGACATCCCATGTCCGCCGTCCCTCACAACCCCTCATAGACCTGCACCGCCAGGTCGATGTCGTGAAACACCTTGCCGCGGCCCTGCTTGAGGACCAGCGCGTGGGTGCAGAATTCCCGGACAATATCCATGGCATGGGAGGCCAGGATCAGCGCCCGGTTCGATCTTCGGCTGAAGAGCTCCTCCTGGCACTTGCGGTGGAACCGCTGGTCGCCCGCCAGGATGACCTCGTCAATCAAATAGCAGTCGAAATCGATCGCCAGCGACAGGCCAAAAGCCAGGCGTGCGCGCATGCCGGTCGAATAGGTCTCCACCGGCATGTGCATATAGACGCCCAGCTCGGCGAAATCCTCGGTAAAGGCAAACACCCGGTCGAGCGGCTGGTCGTAAAGCCGGGCGATGAATTTCACATTGTCGAAGCCGGTCAAATGATGGTGAAACGCCCCCTGAAACCCGATCGGCCAGGACAGCGACATGTTGCGGGTCACACGGCCGCTGGTGGGCTGCTCGACCCCGCCGATCAGCTTGACCAGGGTGGATTTGCCGGCGCCATTGCGGCCCAGGATGGCGAGCTTCTCACCGGGCATGATCCGCGCGCTGATGCCGTTCAGCACCCTTCGTTGCCCGCCATGGACGGGATAGTCCTTGACGATATCGTCGATCTCGATCATCGGATCGAAACCCGCCTGCGGATGGACCGCAGCGTCGCCAGCGCGGCGAAGGTCAGCGCCAGGCAGACCAGCGTGAGATAGAGCGCATCGAAATGCACCTGCACGCCGGCGCCGAAATAGCCGCCGCGGATCATCTCGAAATAGTTCACCATCGGAATCCACAGCGCCAGTTTGGCGTAGCCGGACGGCAGCCAGTCGACCAGAAAAAAGGCGCCGCTGAGCGGCAGGCTCAGATAGGACAGCGGATTGTATAATTTCTCGACCAAGGTGGTGAGCGGGCTCAGCGCGCCGACCAGCAAGGCCAAGGCGGCGCTGAACCACACCGCATAGAACCAGCCGGCCAGCAGCAGCGCGGGGTTCTTGGGCAAAAACAGCATGCCGGCGGCGATGAAAATGGCGCAGCCGCTGACAAAGGCCATCAGGATGCCCGCGGTCTCCAGGATATAATTGCCGAGAAACAGGTCGAGAAACTTGACCTGACGGTGGTACAGCACATTCTGGTTATGCTCGATGCAATGGATCGAATGTCCGACCATGTGCCGGTAGAGCAGAAACGGCGTGTAGCCCGTCATCAGGAAGCCGACCAGCGGCATGCCGCGGCTTTCCGTGCCGATGGGCAAGAGCGAGCGCAGCGCGATGACGCCGAAGGTGAACAGGAACGGTTCGGCCACGATCCACAGGAATCCGATGTTCTTGCGGCCGTAACGGACATGAACCTCCCGCATGGTCAATGCGCCGATGATGCGGGCTTGACGTACCAGCAGCGTGGCGAAAGACGGGTTTTCCAGGACCTGATCTTGCGCGGCCATGAGATCAGCGCCCGGAATGTTCGCGCACACTGGCGCTGACCAGCCAGGAAATGCCGTAGAGCAGCGAAGAAAAAAGAAACACCAGCGCGATATCAAGGAGACGCCGCGGATAGATCGGATAGTCGGGCTGTTGCGGCGTCACGATTTCTTCGAGGTAAAGCTGCTGGCGCGCCGCATTCTGGCGCGCGGTTTCCAGCGAAGCGGTGGCGGAGGCCAGCGCCGTGGTGGCGAATTGCTGTTCCAGCTGCAGCCGCTCATATTCGGAAAGCTGGACGGCGGTGGAATCGCTGCGCCCGGTCAGCTTGGCATTTTCCCGGTCCACTTGGGTTTGCAGCGCGGCCACGCTGCTGCGCAAAGGCGCCAGTTGCGGGCTGGTGGGCGAAGCCGCCTCCATTTGCCGCAACTGCGCCTGGGCATTGGCGAGTTGCAACGACAATTGCCCAACCAGCGTGTAGGACGCGGTGGCCTGCGCCCGCGGGTCGAGGTCCTTGGTCTTCAAGCGATATTGGGTGATCGCCAGTTGGGCGTCGGCAACCCGCCTTTC
>DATHLY010000323.1:0-3237 GCA_035487655.1 Rhizomicrobium sp.
TCGAAGAGATCGTGGCGCGCGAGGCCCAGATGCGCGGCGTAGATGGGGTGGTATGCGGCCACATTCATCATGCCGAGATCCGCCCGATTGGCGATGTGCTTTATCTCAATGACGGAGACTGGGTTGAAAGCTGCACCGCCCTTGTCGAAGATGCCCGCGGAAATATGGAGATTCTTCGCTGGGCGGACCCTTCGCAGAGATGCGCCGCAAGACGCCGGGAGAGGATTGCGGCTGGTATTGCCGGCGCTGCCAAGGCCCAGGCTGTACCCGCGTAGGGCCCGGCGTTTGGAGCCGGGGCCCATCCCCGGCATGGCGGCCCATTTGAAGATCCTCATCGTCACCGACGCCTGGTCGCCCCAGGTCAATGGCGTGGTGCGCACGCTGGAGACGCTGGGCAAGGATCTGGGCAATCTGGGACATACCGTCCGCTACATCACGCCCTTGGGACGGCGCACCTTCCCGCTGCCGACCTATCCCGAAATCCGCCTGGCCTTGTTTCAGCGCCGCGCGCTGACGCGCGAGATCCGCGAGTTCGCGCCCGACGCGGTGCACATTGCCACCGAAGGCTCGCTGGGGCTGACGGCACGGCGCATTTGCCTGAAGCACGGGATCGCCTTCACCACCGCCTTCCACACCCGTTTCGCGGAATATGTCCATACCCGTTTTCGCCTGGTGCCGGAAAAGGTCATTTGGCGCTGGCTGCGCTGGTTTCACCATCCCGCCACGGCCGTCATGGTGGCAACCGAGACCCTGCGGCGCGAGCTGGCCGAACATGGCTTTCAGCATCTGCGCATTTGGTCACGCGGGGTGGACATCGACAAATTCCATCCCATCGCCGACGCACGCCTGCACTATGAAGGACCGATCTGGCTTTATGTCGGCCGCGTGGCGGTGGAAAAAAATATCGAGGCCTTTCTCGCTCTGAACCTTCCCGGGACCAAGGTTGTGGTCGGCGACGGCCCCGCCAAGGGGGAGCTGTCGCGCAAATATCCGCACGTCAAATTTCTGGGCGCCCTGGGCGGGGCGGAATTGACCCGGACCTATGCTGGCAGCGACGTCTTTGTGTTTCCCAGCCGCACTGACACGTTCGGCCTGGTCACGCTGGAAGCCTTGGCCTGCGGACTGACCGTTGCGGCCTATCCGGTCGAGGGTCCCCGCGACGTGGTGGGGCCGGACGTGCCGGGCGGACCGGATGTGGCGGTATTGGACGAGGACCTGCGAACGGCCTGTCTCAAGGCGCTGGAGTTGGCCAGGCACCCCCGCGCCTTGAGCCCCCGGGCCTTTGCCGAAAGCCATTCCTGGCGCGCCTGCACGCTTCAATTCCTGCACAATATCGCGGTGGAGCCGGATCTGGAGGGGCCCACACCGGCCACTCCCGCGATCCGCTAACCCCTTTTCGAGCTTATCGAAAAGCCTCTCCTAGGCTAGAAGAGCCGGGCAAGCTCCGGGTTCCCCTGCTCCTGATGCCCAAACGCCTCACGGCCCGCGAATATGCGTTCCTTGGTCTGGGCATCCTGTTCTGGGCGGCCTTCGTCATCCTGCTGGGCAAGGACACCAGCTGGGACTTCCGCAATTACCATTGGTACGCGCCCTATGCGCTGTTGAACCACCGTATGGGCCTCGATGTCGCCGTGGCGCATCAGGCCAGCTACTACAACCCTTATCTGGATATCCCCTTCTACTGGATGGCCGCCCATACCCGCGCCTGGATCGCATTGGCGGTCTTGGGCGCGGCGCAGGGCGCCAACATCGTGCCGCTCTATCTCATGGCACGTTCTGCCTTGCGTGTGGATGTGCCGGCCTCTGATCTCAAAATCATGGCGGGCGCGCTGTCGGTATTGGGGATGGTCGGAGCGCTGACCCTGACCGAATTCGGCACCACCTATTACGACAATGTGATGAGCGTGTTTGTGCTGACGGGACTGACCATCCTGGTTCTCAATCGCGACACGCTGCGCCATGGCCCGCTGGGCAAGGGGGCGGCCCTATCGGCAGCGGCAGGCCTGGTCACCGGCATGGCGATGGGACTCAAGCTGCCGGAGATGCCATTTTGCGCAGGTTTCGCGGCCGCCTTGTTGGCGCTGGGGGGAAGCTGGAAGCACCAGTTGACGCGGCTTGCGGCAGGGGGGATCGCCGGCGTCATCGGCTTTGTGATCTGCAGCGGGCCGTGGATGCTTTACATGTATCAGCTGACCGGCAATCCGCTGTTTCCTTATTTCAACGACTATTGGAAGTCGCCTCTGGCGTTGGAAACGTCCTATCGCGACCTGCGCTTTGTGCCCGCTCATTTCTGGCGGCAGCTTTTCTTTCCCATCCTGTTCACCCTGGATTGGCATGTCGCCGATGATCTGGGCTTCCAGGATATCCGCGTCGTGCTGGCTTACCTGTTGGTCATCGCGGCTTCGCTTGTGTGGCTCTTCCGGCGGGAAAGTCGCGATCCGCTGCTGGACAAGCGCGTTGGCGCCGTCCTGTTTGCCTTTTCGGCGGCAAGCTATCTCTCATGGCTGCGCACCTTCGCCATCTATCGCTACATCATTCTGTACGAGATGCTGGCGCCGCTCCTGATCATCGGCGCGGTGGGACTTTTGCCGTTCTCCAGACGCAACCGTTACCTCGCCCTCGCCGCGCTTTGTGCTGCCTGCCTGCTCACGGCGCGCAGCGATTTCCTGGAGCGCGCGCCTATCGAGGATCCCTATGTCGAGGCCGCGCTGCCGCCCATTCTCCGACCGGACCGGACCATGGTGGTGATGACGGGCGATGCCCCGATGGGCTTCATCGCCACCACCCTGCCGCGCCAGATTCCGGTGCTGAGGATCGACGGCTGGATGGTGCAGCCCCGCGACGGAACCCGCCTCACTCGGGACATGAAGCGGCGCGTGGCGGCGCATCTACAGTCGGGCGGAGACCTCTATCTGATCGCCGATGCCGGCGACATGGGGCGGGCCCGCGATGCGTTGGCCGACTACCGGCTCGCCATCCGCTGGCCCGAATGCCAGCAATTCGATACAAACCTGATTGGCACCTATCAATGGTGCCCGCTGTCGAGAAAGTCCTGAAAGGGGAGCAAGAGAGATCGTGGAAATCGCCGTCCTGGTGCCCTGCTACAATGAGGAAGCGGCCATCGCTACGGTGGTGCGGGAATTCCGCGCAACCCTTCCCAGCGCCACCATCTATGTCTACGACAACAATTCCAAGGACCAGACCGTGGCGCGGGCGCGTGAAGCGGGTGCTGTGGTG
>DATHLY010000324.1:0-5098 GCA_035487655.1 Rhizomicrobium sp.
CGGCGATGAAGGGCATGGCGGTGGCGGGATTGAGCAGAACCTCGTCCAGAAGTTTCTTGAGGGCCAAACCTGCAACCACGGAAGGCAGCAGCGCCAGGATGAGGCCAAAGGCGAAACGGCGCGCTTCAGCCGAACTTGGCAAGCCGATCAGCGCCGTCCAAAAAACCTGGAAATAGATGGCGACAACCGCCAGGATCGCGCCCAGCTGGATCACCACAGTAAAGGCTTCCCACTCATCGCCCAGGCCCAGCAGCCTTTCGGCCACCAGCAAATGCGCTGTGGAAGAGATGGGGAGAAATTCCGTGAAGCCTTCGACCACGCCCAGGATGACGGAAAGAAATATGTCGTGCATGGGCGAATCTCGAATGGCGGCGGCCACTAGGTAGCATCGCGCCTTGTCTCGCGCATCCCTTAAATCTTGTTATGCTCCGCCTATGGCGAAGGGAATCGGCCCAAAAAAAGAAAATATGCGGCGGGGCCGAGGCTGGCTGTGGAAGCTGCTGTTGGGGCTGTTCATCCTGCTGGTGCCTGCGCCCGTCCTTCTCCTGCTGGCATTTCGCGTCCTTCCGGTCCCCGGTACGCCCGAGATGTTGGTCAGCCTGATCCAGGGCAAAGGCGCGAACTACCACTGGACCGACGACATTTCGCCGCGCCTGGAGCGGGCGGTGATTGCCGCTGAGGACCAAAACTTTTGCACGCATCATGGCTTCGACTGGGCCAGCATCAACAAGGCGGTGCAGGACCATGACCGCCATCCGGCGAAGCCCATGCGCGGCGCGAGCACCATTTCCCAGCAGGCCGCGCGCACGCTGTTCCTGGTGCCGATGCGCAGTTGGATTCGCAAGGGTTTGGAAGCCTATCTGACCGTCCTGCTCGAAAATCTGTGGCCCAAGAAGCGCATCCTTGAGGCCTATCTGAACCTTGTCGATTGGGGCGACGGGATTTTCGGCGCCGAAGCCGCGGCCAACGCCTATTTCGGAACCGATGCCGGATCGCTGAATGAAGCCCAGGCGGCGCGGCTGGCCGCCATCCTGCCCAACCCACACAAATGGAAGGCGGCCCATCCCGGCCGCTATGTCCGCCGCCGGACCGGCCTGCTGCAGGGCCGCAGTGCCATGGTCACGCGAGACGGGTTGAATTTCTGCGTCAAATAGGGAACCGATGCCCCAAAGGCGGGACCGTCACCTGGCAAAGATGGATCCCCGCCCATACGCTGCCGCCATGGACCGCTTCGCGGCCGGAGGATGCCAGATTTTCCATGCTCGCTTTGCTCGCTAAGAAAATCTGGCACTTTGCCGCGCCGCCCGCACGCCCCTATAAGACGCCATGCGCCGCCTGATTCATCTCGTGCTGTCGCCCAGCTGCCGTCTGGCCCGCCTGATGGTGGGAGAGAAGCGCGTCGCTTGTGACCCGGTGATCGCCGAAGATTTCAAGCAATCCATGCCGGTATTCGTGGACATGGACGGAACCCGCGCCGAGGGCGTTTGGGCGATCCTGGACCATCTGGAACACAATTACCCCGATTATCCGTTGGCGCCCGCCGATGATGCGGCACGTCGCGCCTGTTTGCGCTGGGTGGATTGGGCTTTTGGTCCGTTCCACGAGCAAGTGACTCAGCGCATAGTTTACGAAAAGGGCGCCCCTCGCCATACCGGCGCGGGCTTCAGCCGGCCGCCCGATATGAACGCGATCCGCGCCGGCCGCGAAGAACTCAAGAGCGCCCTGAAAGCGATAGGAACAGCCGCTGAAACCAACGGCAATCTTGCCTGTCGCGAAACCACTTTGGGCGATTTGGCGGTGGCGGCGCATTTGTCGTCGCTGGACTATTTCGGCGAGGTGCCCTGGGCAGACTTTCCCGCCGCCAATGAATGGTATGTGCGCATGAAGTCGCGCCCCGCCTTCCGCTCCATCCTGTTGGATCGCGTGCCCGGCCAGCCGCCGGTATCCCATTATGCCGAGCTGGACTTCTAGATCTTTGGTTTGGTCTCGCAACCTTGGATGCGGCGGGGGTATAAGGACCGCCATGCAGGATCCCGCGACAATCAAGATAGACATCCTGTCGCGCGCGCGCGCCGAGGGCTTTGACATCGTGCGCTTTACCGACGCGCGCTCCGACCCTGGACCTGCCGGCCGTCTGCGGGAATTCCTCGACGCCGGTCATCACGGCACCATGGAGTGGATGGGCAAACGCGCCCATTGGCGCGCCGATCCGCAAATCCTGTGGCCGGATGCCCGAAGCATCATTGTGTTGGGCCTGAATTACGGTCCCGCCCATGATCCATTGACCATTCTGGAACGAAAAAAGCACGGCGCAATCTCGGTCTATGCTCTAGGGGACGACTATCACGATGTCATGAAGAAAAGACTGAAGGCGCTGGCCGGCCATATCTTCCAGGCCTTCAAGGCCGAGGTGAAGGTCTTTGTCGATACCGCGCCTGTCATGGAGAAACCGCTGGCGCAAAAAGCGGGACTGGGCTGGCAGGGCAAACACACCAATCTGGTATCGCGCGAGTTCGGTTCCTGGCTGTTTCTTGGCAGCATCTTCACCACCCTCGAGCTGCCGCCGGACCCAGCGGAAAGCGACCATTGCGGCAACTGCCATGCCTGCCTGGACATCTGCCCCACGGGCGCCTTTCCCGCGCCTTACCGCTTGGATGCGCGACGCTGCATTTCCTATCTCACCATCGAACATGCCGGACCTGTTCCGCGCGAATTCCGCAAAGCCATGGGCAACCGCATCTATGGCTGCGACGATTGCCTGGCAGTGTGTCCTTGGAACAAATTCGCCAGAACCGCGTCGGAGGCGAAACTTCTGGCGCGGGAGGAGCTCAAGGCGCCCATGCTTGCCGACCTCGCTGCGCTGGACGAGGCAGGCTTTCGCGCCCTGTTCCGCAAATCCCCCATCAAGCGCATCGGCCGCGACCGCTTCCTGCGCAATGTGATGATCGCCATCGGCAACAGCGGTGACACAGCGCTGGCGGATTGCGCCAAAGCGGCGCTGAACGACGAGTCCGCATTGGTTCGGGGCGCCGCGGTATGGGCGCTCTCTCAATTGCTGCCGGAACAACAGTTCGACGAATTGGCGCAAAGGAAAGCACGGCACGAACCCGATCCCGATACGCGCCGCGAGTGGGCAAAGACGTGAAAGTCAGGGCGTGAGGTCTTCCAGATTTGCCTTGGCCTGCGCCGCCGCATTGCCGGAGCCTGTTTTGAGCGCCGCCTCGAAATCGCGGCGCGCTCCGCCTATGTCCCCAATCTGACGCCTGAGCAGCCCGCGTTCCACCAGGGCATCGCCATCGCCGGGCTTTAGCTTCAGCGCCGCCTCGATGTCGGCGCGGGCATCCTCATAGCGTTTCAGGGCACGCCTGGCGCTGGCGCGCAACACAAGAAGATCGGCACGGCGTGGCGCAAGCTGCAACGCGGCATTGAGGTCCAGAACCACTTCCTGCCAGTCGCGCCGCATGGCCTGGGCGCGGGCAAGGTCCGCGAAGAGATCGGCATCGCCCGCCGAGAGCGCTAGCGCGCCGGAGAAGCTCTGCACTGCGCGCGCGCCGTCGCCCGCCAGCAACCAGGCGTTGCCGGCCTGGTCGAAGAGTGCCTCGCGAAAGGTCGCGTCCAACTTGCCGCTGCCGCCCGCGATCTTATCGAGGCGCTCGCCGGCTTCCGCATAGCGCTTGAGATTGACCAGGGCCAGCGCCGCGCAATGCTCGGCCGGTACCGCGCCTCCGGACTTCACCCAGCTTTCAGCATCCACCAGCGCGGCGGCGGGATTTGCATTCGTATCCGAGAGACAGCGCCGATAATGCGCCGAATCCGGTTCGGCTGCAGCGGTCGGCAAGGCGGCCAGGATGAGAAACACGAATGGGATCAGGAACGGCTTGGCTTGGAGGTGCATCCACCCAGTCTATCAGGATTGAAGGACAGCGTGGCATATCCTCCATCCATTGGTTTCCGCACGGTTGTGCGAACCAATGCTTCCTTCCTGCAAATTCAGGCTCTAGGCTCGGTCCCAGGAGACGCCCATGCCCTTTGCACGCATTTTTGGCGCAGCATTGCTATTCGCCGTCCTTTCATGGCCGGCGGCAGCGCAGCCTGCCGCCTCCGACCTGCCGCAACTGCCTCCGCACGCCGCTCCGACCGCCCGTATCCAGGTCGGCGCCCTGCCGGTGATGGACACCACACCGGCCTTCGACGCAAACAAGGCCACAACGAATTATCTGGCGAAGATCAGCGGCGCGGCACGGGCGCGCTCGGACGCCTATTTTGAAGGCGGCTATTGGCTGCAACTGCTGGACTTGGTTTATGTCCTTGGCGTAGCAGGATTGCTTTTGTGGTCGGGAATTTCGGTACGCATCCAGGATTGGGCGGCGGCGCGCACCAACAGCCGTGGCTATGAGGTGATGCTCTATGTCGCCGCCTATGTCTTCTTGACCGTGGCGGCGACTTTCCCTCTGACCCTGTATGAAGGCTTTTTCCGCGAGCATGCCTATGGCCTCTCCAACCAATCCTTCTGGCAATGGTTAGGGGATTTCGGTATCCAGTTCGCGCTGATCTTCGCGGCCGCCGTTCTATTGCTGCCTCTATTCTACAGCGTCGTCCGGCGCACGCGTGAGCTGTGGTGGATATGGGGTGCGGGCCTGGTCATCCTGTTTCAGGTCTTTGTGATCGTGATCTGGCCGGGTTTGATCGCGCCTCTGTTCAATCACTATTCTCCATTGCCTGAAAGTCCGCTGAAAGCGAAGATTCTGGCGCTGGCTCGCGCCAATGATGTGCCGGTCGACAATATCTATTTGGTGGATGCCTCACGCCAGTCGACCCGTGTCTCGGCCAATGTGTCGGGCTTTCTGGGCACCGCGCGCATCTCCCTGAACGACAATCTGCTGAAGCAGGGCTCACCCGATGAAGTGCTGGCAGTGATGGGTCATGAGATCGGCCATTATGTGATGGGCCATGTCACGCGCAGCATCCTGCTGCAGGCCATTGTGATCCTGGCAGGCTTGGTCTTCATCCATTGGGGATTCTGGTTCGCCTGCGAGATGTTCGGCGGACAGTGGCAAGTGCGAAACGTCGGCGAGGTGGCGGGGCTTCCGCTGCTGGT
>DATHLY010000325.1:0-5827 GCA_035487655.1 Rhizomicrobium sp.
CACGCGCGCCGCCGGGTCCGCGCCGGCCTATCCCTGGCTAGGCGGTGAAGGCAAGGCCCAGCTGATCGCCGATATGGAAGCCATTGCCCGCGATTTTCTGCAGCCCTTGGGAAGCGATCATTGGAAGAACAATATGGGGGCCCGTCCGCCGGGCGGTCCCAGCGACGATCAGCTCAAGGGATTGGCCGACACCGCCAATGAGATCGGCATGCGCACCAAGAAATATGGCGTGCGGCTGTCGCTGCATGCGCATTTGTGGGGGCCGATGGAGCGGGAGCATGATTTCCGCCGGGTGATGGAACTCACCGATCCCAACTATGTCTATCTGATCCTGGACACCGGCCACAATGTGCTGGGCGGCATGGATGTGGTGAAAATTGCGGATGAGTTCTTCCCCCGCATCACCGAATTCCACTTGAAGGATACCTTCCCGCAATATCGCGGCAACAAGGCGAGCCCCACGCCCGAACAGCACAAGGAAAAGAGCGTATATGCCTCGGTCGGCCAGGGCGGCGGTGTCGATTTCCCGGGCGTTTTCGCGGTGATGCGCAAGAAGCACTTCAAGGGCTGGGCGGTGTTCGACATCGATGCGCCGCGTCCGGGCGACGGCACCGGCAGCGTAGACGACAATATCGCCGCCAGCGTGAATTACATGCGCACGAAGCTGGGTGTGAAATTGCCGCCGGCCAACGGCAAGAATGGCCTTTTCAAGGAAGCCTAGGCGCTTTCATTCGCAAATCTGGCTGAAGATAGTCTGCATCTGATTGGTGGTGCTGCCGCCGCCCATGGTGGCGGGATGGCAAGGCTGCGGACTTACAGTGCGCCAGCGTTCGGACGGCACGTCATGGATGCCATCCGCCGCCACGTCCATACCGTCGCGCTTGTAGCGAGCCCACACCGCATTGAGCTTGCACACTTCCGGTCCATAGAGCCGCTGGCCTGGCAGCGGCTGCGGCTTGCGGCAGGTGATGGCCATCGGGTCGCCGCTGCCGTCAGGGGTATCGGCGGTCGCCCTGCTGGGCGCTATCGCCACAGCCGCACCCTGACCTGGGGTTTGTGCCACGGCGGGCACGCAAAGGGTGACGGCAAATAGCGCGATAAGGGCCTTCATAGGGATGCTCCCAGGGCTCCTACACGTGTCAGTCTACCGCAAAGTCGGGGGCAACTGAACCGGCAGCGGTCAAGGTGCGCGGATAAAGAGGCCGATCGTCAATGCAATTCCGATCAACACCACTGCCGCGCGCTCCTCCCCCTCGCGCGAAGCGCGAAAAGGGGGAGGCCGCCATAGCAGCGCTTGCCGGCGCGTAGGCGCGAGCCGGAGCGCCAAAAGCAAGCTGCGACGGCCGGAGGGGGTCAAGGCGCGCGGATAAAAAGCCCAACCGTCAATGCGATGCCAATCAACACCGCTGCCGCGCGTAATGCCGTCTGATTCACCTTGCTCACAAGATGGCCTCCCACCAGCCCGCCCAGGGCCGCGCCGAGGCAGGCAATCCCCGCCTGCAACCAATGCAGCTGGGGGGAGAAGACAAAGATCGCGACCGCCGACGCATTCATCACCCCGGCCAGGACATTCTTGGTGGCGCTGGCGTTGCGGATCGTAAGGCCTGCCGCGGTCAAGGCCGCCAGCATCAGAAAGCCGATGCCGCCGCCGAAATAGCCGCCATAGACCGAGATGCAGAACTGGGCGGCACCCGCACTCGCCTTGCCCAGCACCGGCGGGTGGTCGGCCTTGCGCGGCATAAAGCTGCCATAGGCAAAGACGCCGGTGGCAAACAGCACGAGCCAAGGCACTAGCGCTTTGAAGATGTCCGATGGCGTCACCAGCAGCAAGACGGCACCCACAATTCCACCCACGAGCGATATCACGACCAGGGCACCAAACGGCAGACCACCCGCGCCGGCGACATGCGCGCGGCCGCCCCAGCTTGAGGTGACCTGGCCCGGAAACAGCGCCACTGTGGAGGTGATATTGGCGGATAGCGCCGTCATCCCGGTGAACATCAGCGCAGGCAGGGTGAGAAAGGTACCGCCACCGGCCAGCGCGTTCTGGATGCCCGCCCAAACCGCCACGAAAAAGAGAATGACCAAAGCCGTCATGGTTGGGCTGTGGCACAGGGGCGGAGCCTGGGCAACCCTTCAGTCTCTGCGGCCATCCTTGCTCGAGGTATTGGTCGGCCGATTCTGGCTAGGGGCGCTGGAAATGCGTTTGGCGCGCCGCACCGCCTCGCCCAGATAACCGGGCGGTTCAGGCCAATCCTGATTGGAAGGAGCCTCGGTCGGGAGTTTCTCCGGCGCCTCTCCCTTCGCTCCAATACGCCCAGACATAAAACAGATTGGCATGACGATTCCCCGCCCACTTCGACCGGGTATAACCGCAAAGCGCGGGACCGCGTTCCCGCCAAAGATGGTGAACGCGCCTTGGGTGATATTCGGCCGCACCTGATCCGTGCCGGGCCGCAGCGAAGTTACCTCAGCATTTACCCAGCCGGCCTTGGATTGCGGTCAAGCACGTCGCGGATAAAGCCGACATAGCGCACGATGAATTCGGCTACCGCATGCAGTTTCTTCTGTTCCATCAGATAGCGGCGATTGGAGAAGTTTTGCACGCGATAGCGGCCATGGTCGCATTCAATGCCCCACCCGCCCGCCAAGCGTTGGTCGCGTCCGCGCTCCAGCCATCTGTCGGCCCAGTCGGGGTGATGGCGCAGCGCATCCTCCACTTCCTGCACTTTCAATGATTGCGGCCGGTCCAAAAAACCGGTGTCCTTCAACAAATGGGCGGTGGATTCGTTTCCTTTGTCATAAAGCACGGGAACTTCGCTGATTCGTTCGGCAAGGGTCATGGGAACACCATCATTCACGTGAGGCCTGCCTAGCTAATGGCGTTCCTCTCGTCCGGTTTCGAATGTTCCGGGACGGCGCCCTCCTTCCATGGCGGACTGCCATGCGGCCCTTGCACGGGAAGACGAAAGCGGGAACCTCTATAGTGTGAGTGTCTGAGGGATTGAATGAAATCGCACCTTTCCTTGCGCGACGCGCTTCTGGCGCTGGCGGTGGTCTTTGTCTGGGGCACGAATTTCGTGGTGATCCGGCTAGGGCTGAATGCGCTGCCGCCGCTGTTTTACGCCACCTTGCGCTTTGTTTTCGTCCTGCTGCCGGCGATCCTGTTTCTGCCAAGGCCGATGGTGGCTTGGAGCAACCTGGCGATTTACGGCCTGTGCATCGGGTTGCTGTAATTCGGCCCGTTATTCATCGCCATGAAGGGGCAGATCTCGCCGGGACTGGCGTCGCTGGTGATACAGATGCAGGTCTTCTTCACCATCGCTCTCGCCATGCGGCGCACGGGCGAAAAGATCAAGCCGCACCAGATCGCGGCCTTTGCCCTGGCGATCGCCGGCATGGGTGTGATCGCCGCCCATAATGGACAAGGCGCGACCATCGCCGGCGTCGCTCTGGTGCTTCTGGCGGCAATGGGCTGGGCGATGGGCAACCAGGCCAGCCGCGAAGCCGGACCCGTCAACATGCTGGCCTATGTGGTGTGGGCCGCGATCTTCGCGGTGCCGCCGCTGTTCATCCTTTCGCTGCTGATGGAAGGGCCGGCCGCCATTGCGTCAGGCGTCGCCCATGCGAACTGGGTCACCTGGGCCACGGTGCTGTGGCAGTCGGTCGGCAATACTTTGTTCGGCTATACGTGTTGGGCCTGGCTGTTGTCGCGCTATCCCGCCGCCACGGTGGCGCCCATGTCTCTGTTGGTGCCCATCTTCGGCTTCGCCTCGAGTTCCCTCATTCTGGGCGAGTCCCTGCAGCTGTGGAAAATCGGCGCTATCCTGCTGATCATGGCGGGACTGGCGGTCAACTTGCTGTGGCGCCCGCGCAAAGCCGTCCTGCAAGGGGAATCCAGCTAGACTCCTTTTGCGCTACTTGTGAGTCTTGAAGGCGATGAACCGAATACGTTGTCCCGGCGCCACTTTCATCTGGTGCGGCGTTCCGGCGGGCACAAAGAAGTAATCACCGGGCCGCATGGCCGCGGCGGCGCCGCCTTTGATGCCCGTGCCCCGCTGTTCGCCCGGCGCCGTCACCTTAGCATCCAGCGCGGTTCCGCCGGTCACGAACGTCGCCTCGCCCTCCTGCACGAAGAGATTGTCGTTCCAGTCGGCATGGATTTCCGCCTGGCCGTCCTTATCGCGGATGGTGTTGATGATCTGGTAGCCGTCATGTTTCGACAGCATGACCTGGGAGTAGAACGCGCCCGGCGTCATGCCCTTCTTCATGATGTCACCTAGCTCCTGTCCGCTGAGGTGGCGCACGGCATTTTCCGCCGAGAGTCTTTCGACGGCCGTGAAGGGGGTCTTCGCGGCCGGAGAAATAGTCTGGGCGATGACTGGAAGCGACACCAGCACGAAGCCGGCGACGATGATCTTGCGCATGCCCTAGACCTTCTGCTTGAAGATCAAATAGGTGAAGGTGTGGCCTTGTGTGGCGGTGAAGATGTGCGGCATGCCCGGCGGGATCACCAGCCGGTCGCCGGGATGCAGCAGCTGAAATTTTCCGCCTACCAGCTTGCCGCCGCGGATTTCGCCCGCTCCAGCGTCGGTGCCGCCTTCCTGCGTGCCGCCATAGGTGATGCTGCCCTCGCCGTCCAGCACATGGATATAGTCGTACCAGTGATTATGGGCTTCCGCGTTGGTGTTGATCACCCGCGTCACATATTCGATGAAATAGTTCTCATGATCGATAACGATCTTGGACTGCGGCTTGCCGTCCGTGCGGTGCGTCAAGGCGGACACTTCCGGCGCCGGCTGGTAGACAAACGCGTCATTGGGTGTGGTATGCGGCGCGGGCGGCGCGGCGGTCTGTGCCGAGGCGGCAAAAGGCAGCAGCGCGGCCGCAATCAGAATTCGACTGAAGAATCTCATAAGCGTCTCCCCTTTATGGTTTTGCCGTGACTTTAGCGGCGAACCCTTCAAAGGAAAGGGGTAAAGAAAAGGCGCCTTCGAAAGAAGACGCCCTTTCCTGTCGTGAACCAGCGATAAAGCCTAGCGCTTTTTCGCCTTCTTCCTGGCTTTCTTCACCTTTTTGGGGCCCTTCTTCGCCTTCTTGGCGGGCTTTCTGGCAGCCTTGACCGCCTTCTTGGCCTTGGCCCGCGTCTTCTTCTTTTTGGCCGGTGCCGCCGGTGCCTCGATGGGCGTACCCGTAAACAGCCCCGTCACTGCCGCTTCCAGCTCGGCAGCGCGCACAGCCAACTTGCTCTTCTTCGCCATAAACCCAACTCCTCGATTGTGAAGGCGGTGAAGCTAGTTTGATTCTCTCCACAAGCAAAAAGGGGCACGGCTTTCGCCGTGCCCCTTATGTTGAGCGAAGAAAGCGACTACTCGTCCGACTTCTTCTTGGCCGGCGTCTTCTTCTTCAAGGCCGCGCCCAGGATGTCGCCCAGGCTGGCGCCGCTGTCGGAAGAACCATACTGCTCGACGGCTTCCTTCTCTTCCGCCACTTCGCGCGCCTTGATCGAAAGCGAGACCTTGCGGCTCGCCTTGTCGACGCTGGTGACCAAGGCGTCCACCTTGTCGCCCTTGCCGAAACGCTCGGGCCGCTGGTCGTTGCGGTCGCGCGCCAGGTCGGCGCGGCGGATGAAGGAGCGAATGCCGCCATCCAGCTCCACCTCGATGCCGCCGTCATTGACCTCGGTGACTGTGCCGGTGACGACCTGGTTCTTCTTGAGGGCCGCGCCGCTCGGGCCCGCCTTCTCGATGGGATCGCTTCCCAGCTGCTTGATGCCCAGACTGATGCGTTCCTTCTCGATGTCGATGTCCAGCACCTTGGCCTTGAC
>DATHLY010000326.1:0-2620 GCA_035487655.1 Rhizomicrobium sp.
CATGCGGTTCAAGGGCACGCCATGCTGGTTCATGAACAGGCGCACCGCTTCTGCCCGCTCTTCGCCCAAACGTCTGTTGATGCCATCCGATCCCCGCGCATCGGTGTGGCCTTGGATTTCCAGGTAAACATTGCGGTTGTCGTTCTTCAGCTTGTCCGCGAAGTCCGTCAAACGCTGCTGGGCTTCCGGTGAAAGCTTCGAGCTGGCCGCCCGAAACTTCACCGAATCGTCCGACAAGACCATGGAATAAAGGAACTTACCTTCCGCCAGCTTGCCGGCGGCCGTGGCGCGCTCTAACGCGTCCTTGGTCGATTGGTCGAGCTGACTGAGACGGGTCTCATGTAGACCCACTTGGCTTTGGGTCGCTTGGACCTTGGTGTCCTCGGCGGCCACTTGCTCGTTCACATAATCTTTGGTCGCACAGCCGCCAAGACCGAGAGCGCTGGCGGCCATGACCGTGGCGAATATAACTGGCTTGATCCTCTGCATCGTTTTTCCCTTCTCTCGCCCCCTCGACAGCGGAGACAAGCCTGCGCACACAGTGTGGCGGAAATTGGGAGTTTCCTTGGAGTTCCTGCGCCACACCGCTCGCCCGGTTAAGCCTTCTTAACTTTCGATACCCGCGCGAACGCCCGACCACGGCTTGGATCGCGGATACCGGTCGGTGCCGTCAAGCTGGCGAGCGGGGCGCCGGGCGGCAAGCTCCGGACAGTGGTGCAAGCCCCCGCAGTTGCTTGCCTTCCGGCTCCGCCACACAATCCCCGCATGCTGCACCCCGAGCTTCCCATCATCTTCGCCCTGGTGGCGATCACTGCTTTTGCGGCCTTGGGCGCGCGGCGCACCCACATTCCGGATTCCATCTTCCTGGTGCTGGTGGGGCTGTTCATCAGCTTCCTGCCGGGCATGCCGCGCATCGCGCTTCAGCCCAACCTGGTGTTGAGCCTGCTCTTGCCGCCGCTGCTCTATCGCGCCGGGGTGAATATGAGCTGGCGCGGCTTCAAGGCCAATCTTCGGCCTATCCTGCTTCTGGCGGTGGGGCTGGTGATCTTCACCACGGTCGCGGTGGCGGGCGTTTCGCATTATCTGCTGGGGCTGCCGCTGGCGGTGGGCTTTGTGCTGGGCGCCGTGGTCTCGCCGCCCGATGCGGTCGCGCCCATGGCGATTGCGCGGCGCTTCGTCCTGCCGCAGCGGACCTTGACCATTCTGGAAGGAGAAGGGCTGGTGAATGATGCCACCGCCCTGATCCTGTTCAGCTTCGCGATCATGGCGGTGACGCAGGGCGGGACCTTTTCGCTAGGCGCCGCGACGGGGGAATTCCTCCTGGTCGTGGCGGGAGAAATCGCCTGGGGTCTTTTCATAGGCTGGGGCGCGCTTTCGCTGCGCCGCTGGGCGTCCGACCCGCGGGTGGAGATGGTGTTCGCCCTGCTGTCGCCCTTTGCCGCCTTCTGGGTACCGGAGAGCCTGGGCGGCTCGGGCGTGCTGGCCACCGTCACCTGCGGCCTGTTCGTCAGTTGGAACGGGCCGCGCTTCATCTCACCCGCCACCCGGCTGCAGGGATATTTCGTCTGGGACCTTGTGGTCTATCTGGTGGAGAGCGTGGTCTTCCTGTTGACCGGGCTGCAAGCGCGGGTGGTGGCAGACACGTTGGACCTGGGCCAGTGGGAGAGCCTGGCCATCGCCTGTCTGGCGGTGTGCGCCGTTCTGATCCTGGTGCGCTTTGTTTGGGTGTTCGTGGCGACCTATGCGCCGCGCCTGATGTTCCCGGGACTGGCGCGCAAGGATCCCGCGCCGTCCTGGCAGAATATCTTTGTCATCGCCTTTACCGGCATCAGGGGCGTGGTGTCGCTGGCGGCGGCGCTGTCGATTCCGATCATGGCGGACGGCATGGCCTTTCCTCATCGCGGGTTGCTGTTGTTGATCACCTTTTCGGTGATTCTGGTGACATTGGTGGGCCAAGGTTTCTCGCTGCCCTGGGTGATTGGAAAGCTTGGCATCGCCGAACATGGCCGGCGCGAGGCCGATGACGAGAAGAGACGGGAGATCGTCGCCCGTTTGGCCAGCATCGATGCCGCGCTGGCCAGGCTGGATAGCCTGGAGGGCGCGGTGGCATCGCCCGATACGGTGAACGCGCTGAGACGGCGCAGCGAGGACCGCCGGGCCTATTTTGTCGCCGCCTGTCAGGACTTGGAAGCAGGCGACGTCAGCAATGCTGCCGCATCCTTGCAGCTGCAATTCGTCAATGCCGAGCGGGCCAGTATCGCGGACCTCTATGACCGGAGTGAGATCAGCGACGAAGCCCGCCGCAGGATCGAGCGCGAACTGGATCTGGAAGATGCGCGGATACGGCATGCGGCGGAGAGTGGCGCGGCCAGGGCGCTGTAGCCGGTTCGCGCCCGGCGCTCGCAATTCAAGAAACCTCGAGCGCCGCATTCCGCGGCGCGACCTCCCGCATCCGCCAACTTCCTTCCCCCTTCGTGCGAAGCACAGGAAGGGGGAAGGTGTCGCAGCGAGGTGTTTGCGGAACGCAAACCCGAGCTGTGACGGATGGGGGTAAACCAATTAAAGCGCCCTGGCCGCGCCACTCTCCGCCGCATGCCGTATCCGCGCATCTTCCAGATCC
>DATHLY010000327.1:0-2189 GCA_035487655.1 Rhizomicrobium sp.
CGCCCCCCGCTTCCACCAGAAGTCAGGCGCGCGCATCGAACAGGCACTTCAAGGCTTGAACCGTGCGCATCACCGCGCCGGAAAGGCTGGCCGCGCCCCGCGCTGCGGCGTCGCCCGCTGCTTGTGCTGCCGCCGGATCGCCCAACAGGCGTCCTGCTTCTCGCGCCAAATCGGTGCTGGAGGCGATGCGCCCAAATCCTTGCGCACTCAATACAGCGTCATAGGCAAGTGGCGCGGTTTGGGTATGGGGTCCCGTCAGCACCGCACAGTGCAACTGCGCCGGTTCCAGGACATTGTGCCCACCCAGTGGAACCAGGGTGCCGCCGAGGAAGCAGAAAGGCGCCAGCCGATAGAACAGTCCCATCTCCCCCATCGTATCGGCAATATAGATGGCGGTCTGGTTGCCGATCTGCCCGCCCGTGGATCGCCGCCTGGTGGCGCGAGTGCCGCAAAGCATCTCCAGGTCGGCGCCGCGCGCGGTATGGCGCGGCACCAGGATGGTGAGCAGATCGGGAAAATCGGACCGCAACTGGTCATGCGCCGGCAGCACCGTCTCGTCCTCGCCGGGATGGGTCTGGGCCGCCAGCAGCACGGGCCTCTTGCCGATGGCTTGGCGCAGGGCCGCGAGCGCGTCTTCGTCCACCGCGAGCGGCGGCGCATCGGCTTTGAGGCTGCCCACCACCTCGACCTTGCGCGCGCCCAGCTTCTTGAAGCGCGCCGCGATCTCCTCATCCTGCGCCAGCACTATGTCGAAGGCTGAGAGCAGTGCGGCGACGCTCTTCCTTGCCCGCCTCCAGCGGTCCGCCGAACGGGCTGAAATGCGGGCATTGACCAGCGCCAGCCTGACGCCACGCGCCTGAGCGGCAAGGATCAGGTTGGGCCAGAGATCGGATTCCACAAACAATCCGGCGTCGGGTTTCCAATGATCCAGAAAGCGCGCCACAGCGCCGGGCGTGTCCAGCGGCACGAATTGATGCACCGCGCCCGATGGCAGCCTTTGGCTCATCATAGCGGCGCTGGTCACGGTGCCGCTGGTCACCAGTACCGTGGTATCGCCGGCCTCCAGCAATTTGGCGATCAGGGGCAGCGCCGACAGGCTTTCGCCCACGCTGGCGCCATGGACCCAGATCAGGCGGCCATTGGGTCGCGGCAATCCCGACAGGCCCAACCGTTCGTTTACCCGCGCCCAGTCTTCTTTGCCGCGTGATGCGCGCTGGCGCAGATAGGTCCGCGCCACGGGCGACAGCGCCCAGGTCAGCAGGCGCCAGGCTCTCAGGCCCCAAGGACCATTCCGGGGCAAACCTTGCGACAAGTTCATTGCGTCTCTTCCAGACTGTGGCGGTAGAGGTTGGCATAGAGCCCGTCGGTGGCCATCAGCTCGGCATGGGTGCCCGACTGCACCACCTTGCCGCGCTCCAGCACATAGATGCGATCGGCGTCCACCACCGTGGACAGGCGATGAGCGATGACGATGGTGGTGCGGCCTTTCATCAATTGCGTCAGCGCCTCCTGCACCTGGCGCTCGGATTCGGCGTCCAGCGCGCTGGTGGCTTCATCCAGCAGCAGGATGGGGGCATTACGCAGCATGGCGCGGGCGATGGCGATGCGCTGGCGCTGTCCTCCGGACAGCTTCAGGCCTCCTTCGCCGACGCGCGTGTCATAGCCTTCCGGCATGGCCATGATGAAATCATGCGCGGCGGCGTTCCTGGCAGCAGCCTTGATTTCCCCCAGCGAAGCGCCGGGTTTGCCCAGCGCGATATTGTCAGCGATGCTTTCGTCGAAAAGTACGGCTTCCTGAGTGACGACCGCGATTGCGGCGCGCAGGCTTCGCAGCGTCACGCTCTGAATGTCCTGGCCATCGACGGCGATGCATCCGCTGTCGGCATCGTAGAAGCGCAGCAGCAGGTTGAAGATGGTGCTCTTGCCCGCGCCGGAGGGGCCCACCAGGGCAATCTTTTGGCCGGCGGGAATATCCAGCGCCACGCCTGCGAGTGTCGGAACGGCATCGGCCCGATAGGCAAAGCCGACATCGCGGAAGTTCACCGTGCCGCCTTTGGCGACCAGCGGCACGGCGCCCGCCCGGTCGACAATGCGCGGCCGCGCATCGATGGCGTCGAACATGCGCTCGGTTGCCGCCAAACCCGCCGAAGCTGTGGGCCAGAGCTGGGAGAGATTGCGCAAGGGTTGCT
>DATHLY010000328.1:0-3883 GCA_035487655.1 Rhizomicrobium sp.
ACAACCCGCTGGAGTCGGCAAAGCTGCGCTCGCTGCCGGGCAGGCGCGAGTTGAGCAGGATCTGGGTCGAGGCCATGGCAGAGGCGCAAAGAAACACGATCCGTGACGTATAGACATGCGCCTGCCGGGTGTTGGCATCCACCACGTGGACACCGGTGACGCGCTTGGTCTTGGGGTCGTATTCCAGGTTGGTCACCACCTGGTCCGACAGCAAGGTGAGGTTGTTGGTCTTGCGCGCCGCCGGCAGGGTCACGGCCTGGGTGGAGAAATAGGCGCCGAACGAGCAGCCGCGCGCGCACATTGACCGGCTCTGGCAGCGCGCCCTGCCCTGCTCCGGCTTGTCCTCGGTCATGTTGGCGGTGCGGGTGGAGATCAGCTTGCGGCCGGGCATCGACCTCTCCAGCCGCTCCTTCACCCAAAGCTCCGCGACGTTCATGGGATGCGGCGGCTGGTACTCCCCATCCGGCAGCTGCGGCAGGCCCTCTTTCGAGCCCGCGATGCCGGCATATTTCTCGACATAGGAATACCAGGGCGCGATCTCATCATAGCTAACCGGCCAGGGGCTGCCGTGACCGTCGCGCTTGTTGGCGTCGAAGTCGATATGGCTCCAGCGCAGGGCCACCCGGCCCCAGATGAGCGATTTGCCACCGACTTGATTGGGTCTCACCCAGCGGAACGGCTTGCTGTTCTCGAAGTCGATCGGGTTGAGACGGTCATTGTTGTAGTAATGGGTCTGGGCCGTCAGATTGGCGCCGCCCCATTTGGCCATGACATAATCGCGCTCAACCTCGGCGGGCGGCAGGTTGCCCCGATAGGGCAATTGCCAGGGCCCCTTGCCTTCGGTGATGTAATCCTTGCGATGCTCGACCATGCGGCCACGGTCCAGCATCAGGACCTTCATCCCCTTTTCGCACAATTCCTTGGCGGCCCAGCCGCCGCTGATGCCCGATCCAATGACGATGGCGTCGAAGTCGTAGGTGGCCATGAGGAATTTCCGATTTCAGGAGGAGAAAACGCGCCGCACTTGAGCGTAAGGATATTTGCCGTCATAGCGGCCTGGCACCGGCAAGTAGACGCGTTCCTGTTTGCAGCCGATTTCGGAGGTGTAATAGCCCATGATCGTCAGCTGACGGCAGTGTTCGAAGAAGTTGGCGGACAGGCCGGAAATCCTGCGCGTCATCGCTTGGGTGAGAACCAGATCCTGTTCCTCCGGCGCGATCTCGACAAAGGGCCGGTTGAACTGGACCCGCGCATTGCCCTCCAATATGCCCAACCCGTCCATGAATTCGTTGCGGTCCGTGGGTTCATACCAATCGGCTAGCATCATCTCGATAAAGCCGGGCACACCGGCGGCGATGGCGCCGGGCGTATCGGTGGTGGGAATGATGCGTTCGCTGATGGCCGCTACCAATGAACGTTGATCCGAGGTGAAAGCGGTATGCGAAGCCGTAAAGCCCGGCGCCATTTCGGCAGGGCTCGTTTCAGCAGCCAGTGCCTTGGCCAGGGGCGCCACAAGTTCCACGCCCAGCAGCGCGCCCGCGCCAGCCAGGAGATCGCGCCGATCCAAAAATGTCATCCTTGGTCCTCCGTCGCGGCGTCTTCGCGTGCTTGCTGGCAATCGTAAGCCTGGCTGAACGCACGTCAACCTGGGGTCAGGTAACCTTCTCCGACTGGCTTTCTTCCGATTGTTCCCGGGCCAACAGGACAATGGTAGCAAGGATACAGGCAGTTCCCAGCCAATCCATGCCACCCCAGGACACCCCAAGCCACCAGACGGACAGGACCGCCGCGGACAGAGGCTCCGCGCAAGTGAGCAGGCTGGACTTCTGTGCGCCGATGAGCTTCAGCGCCTTGATGTAGAGATAGAAGGCCGCGAGTGTTCCGAACAAAAGGATAAAGGCCAGGAAGGCAAAAGCGGGTCCATCCCATGTGCCTTGAACTCTCCAAGGCGCGTGGAGGAAAGACAGCGCCGCGCCACCCACCAGCATGGCCCAGCCTCCGACCAGTGACGACCCGTACTTGCGCAGCAGCTGTGCCGGCTGGATGGAGTTGAAGGCCGCCGCCACCGCGCTGGCCAGGCCCCAAAACAGGGCAAGGCGTGTGATGGACAAGACGCCCAGCCGGCCATGGGTCACCAGGAAGAAGGTGCCCAGCATAGCGAGCGCGATCGCCACCAGCTCACGCCGGACAGGCCTGCGGCGTCCCTTCAGTGCCAGCCACACTGCGATCATGGCGGGCGCGGTGAACTGCAGCACGGTGGCGGTGGCGGTGTTGGAGGCGTCGATCGCCGCCATGTATGTGTATTGCACCGGCATCATGCCGACCAGGCCAAATAGGATCACGCCGCGCGCGTCCTCGCGCCAGATCGAGAAGACCGCGCGCCCCTGCCGTGCTGCCGCGATCAAAAGCAGAACCGGACCTGCAGACAAAAGCCGCATGGTCACCAGCCAATCGATATTGACCCCGCGATGTTGGAAAAGGAATTGCGCAAAAGTCCCGCCCACCCCGAACAGGGTGGCGGCCAGCACCGCGCTGAAGAATCCGATTCGACTCACACCGCTTATAATGGCGACTCAGGCAATGACGAACTAGGCAGGCTTGCGGAAGCGCAGGGTCATGCGGTCGCTTTCGCCGATCGCGTCATACTTGGTGTGGTCGAATTTGGGATCGTCGCCCTGCTGGGCGCTTTGGCGCACCGGCGGCAGGGTCCAAACGCCAAAAGGATGATCCTTTGTGTCTTTGGGATTGGCGTTGATTTCGGACTTGGCTTCCAGTTTGAAGCCGGCTCTTTCCGCCAGCCCCACGATAGTGGAGGTCGCGACATAACCGTCGTGCGCGTCGCCATTCTGCGGCCTGGGATCGGCGCGATGGTCCTCTACCGCAAGGATCCCGCCCGGCTTCAGCACGGCGTAGAAATCCCGCATGCTTTTTTCCGCCATACCCGGCGTCCACAGCCAGTCATGGATATTGCGGGCGGTTAGCACCAGATCGGCGGAATTGGCCGGCCCCATGGGACCAGAGCTATTGCTGAAGACGGTATAGTGAATGTCGCCATAGACCGCCTTGTCATTGAACTTCTGCGACAGCTTCTGGTCGGGCTTGCCGGTAGCGGCGATGTAATGGCCGCCCGTGTTCTTGGCATAGGGCGCCAGGATCTCGCTCCAATAGCCGGCGCCCGGCGCCACTTCGATCAGAGTCTGTCCGGGCTTGAGGCCCCAGAATTCCAGGCTGGCTTGGGGATGGCGGGCGCCATCGCGCGCCTTGTTCACGGAGTCCCGGTCGGGTGCTGAGATGGCAGCCGCGAGCTTGGCATCGGCGGCAAGGGCGCAAAGCGGTGCTCCGGCAACAAATCCGGTCAGGGCCATGGCCAGCAATAGGGTGCGCGAAATCATACAGTCCTCCCCAGTTCTCTTTTGTACCAGCCTGTGCCGGCGCTGCGGCGATTTTATGTCTTTCGGGGCAGCTATGCGACTGGTTCGCGCGGGCGCCCTCCCCTAGATTTCCGCAAAGGCTGAAGGTTCGGCATGACGATTTCACGACGGGCGTTCATGGAAGCGGCGGCGCTGGCGGGCGTCTGTGCGGCCTGGCCGGCAGGGGCGAAACCCAATAGTGCCCTGGCCCTGCACCGGCGGCTGCTCTGCCTGGACACCCATCTCGATACCCCCGCCAGCCTGGCGCGGCCGGGCTGGGACATGATGCGGCGCCATTCCCGCGATACTGATCTCACGCAAGTCGATTACCCCCGCATGGTAGCAGGGGGGCTGGATGGCGGATTCTTCGCCATTTACACCCCGCAGGGGCCGCCAGACGCCGCCGGCATGATGGCGGCGCGCGACGCGGCCTTCCTGCGAGCCATGCAAATCCGCGAGATGGTGGCGGCGCA
>DATHLY010000329.1:0-2442 GCA_035487655.1 Rhizomicrobium sp.
GCTGGTGATGGTGCGCAAGGGCCGGATCACCCGCCACATCACATAGATGGCGGCAAAACTGGCCAGGGTAATGGATGTCAGCATCAGGGCGATCGAAACATAGAAATTGCGATGCGCGGCGGCCAGTTGCTGCGTCGCATAGGCTTCCGTCAGGTCCAAGGCGGTTCGGGAGATTGCCATGATGCTGTCGACGCCGGGATTGCTCAATTTGACCCATGCCCGACCGGACAAATGGACTATCCTTCCTTGCGCCAGAGTCTCGATGGTCCTGGCGCGCCAGGCCATGAAATCTGTGAAATACAGCCAGTTGGCGCGAGCCACCGCCGCCTTCATCACCGCCGGAAATTCCGGCAGGCGGGCATCATCCTCGATCACCATCCAGGATGTCGCGACCCTGCCCCGCATTTCGGCAAAGGATTGCAGCGTCTCCGCCGAGGGCGCGTGCTCCGCCAGAATGGCGCTCATAATGGCATGGCGGTCGATTCCGGCATCGCTTCGCATGCGCCAGCTGATGTCGGCGACCCTTAGCATTTCATTGATCAGCGGATCGGAAGACGAGATCGATCGTGACAATGAATCGCTCTTGCGGCGCAACGCGCTCAAAATTTTGCCGGCGGCAGCGATACGCTCGGTCACCAGCGCCGATGGGCGTTTCGTGCGCGGCGACGAAGCCGCCGCCATGATCGCGGGCATCAAGCGATCGAATTCGGCGCTGTGCGAAAGGATTTCATCATAATCGCTGGCCGGTCCTGGTCCGCGCCGGTTCCGCAGGCGCGCAATGGCCTGTAGCGAGCGGGCATGCAGGGCTGAAATGGAGGCGAGCGTGTCCGCGTCCGCAGCATCCTTTTCCTCAAGGGCGCTGTCCAGGATTGCGCCCTCGACGCGCACCGCTTCCTGCGCCTGAACCAGGTCGCGCTTGACGGTGACGATGGAGCGAATATGGGCTGTATCGCGCTGACGTTCGAAGGCGGTGGTGGCGAAAGTGGCGAATACGGCAATCAGCACCACCACCAGAAATCCGGTGATGACCGAGAGAAGTTTTGCCAAAGACAGTTTCACGAGCGGCCCCGGTGACCCGAAAAATCACCCTATCGGGCAATGGTATGGGGAGCCTTAAAACCTTCATCCACCTTACCTGCAAGTTCCGGTTAACAAAGGGTAAATCGCCTGATAGCGGCAGGGATTTCGCCTCCAATTCGGTGGTCATTTGTTGGTGTGGTTGGGGCGAGAAAAACCGTGCAACGGACATGTTCATTTCCAACCTGGCGCCGACGGATTGGAATACCGGCACGTCCAGGCCGGCTTGAAAGCTTGAGTCGGTCCGGGAGAGGTGCTTGGCTGTGAGGGCATGCTGACCGACCTGATCCTTGCCATTCTGCATCATCTTGCCATCGTAAGCCTGATCGTGCTGCTGGCCTTTGAGTTCGCCCTGCTGAGGCCGGGCATCACGGCTGAGTCTTTGCGCCGCGTCACCAAGGTGGATGCCGCTTATGGCGCAAGCGCTGCATTTGTGATCGTGATCGGCATCTGCCGGGTGATTTGGGGAATCAAGGGCGCGGACTTCTATCTTTCCAATCCTTGGTTCTGGGCCAAGATGGCGAGCTTCGCCGCGATCGGTCTACTCTCCATTCCGCCCACGCTGGCGCTGCTGAAATGGCGCAAGGCGTCACGGGAGGATCCGGGATTCCAGCCGCGGCATGGTGAGATCGCACGGCTGCGTGTCTTCGTGCATGCGGAGGTCGCTCTGCTGGGCCTGGTGGTGATCTTCGCCGCGGCGATGGCGCGCAATGGCGGTTTTTAGCCGCGTCGGAGGGCCTAAACGCTTGCGGCAGCACGGAATCATTCGGCTTTCAACATGGCCAATGCGCTGGGGCCGTTTCTGAGCGGCTTGGCATAGTTTAGGTCAGAGATAAGGCATCAAGAGTCGCGCGGCGGCATTGCGCAGCCTCCTCCATACCGGCTCGGCCGCCAACATGTCGGGCGTGACAAGGCCGCCGCGGGCAATACGGGAATCGATTAGGGCGTCGAGCTTGGCGGTGAAGTCTCGATCTATGATCTCCAGGTCGAACTCGAAATTCAGCCGGAAGCTGCGCGCGTCCCAATTGGAGCTTCCGATCAGAGACCATTCGCCATCCACGGTGCAAAGCTTGGTGTGGTCGAAGGGCGGCGGGGTGGCGATCACCCTGGCGCGGATATGCCGGAAAAAGCGCAAATGGCCGCGCATGGCCCATTCCATCAAGCGCTGGTTGCTGCGCCTTGGCACCACGATTTCCACCGCCACGCCCCGCAATCCTGCCTGGGCGATGGCGAATTGGAGGCGCGCGTCCGGCAGGAAATAGGGCGTGACGATGCGAATGCGCTTTTGCGCAAGCGTGAGTGCCGCACCCAAGATCAGCTCCAATTTGTAGATGTCGGCGTCGGGGCCCGAACTCAGGCCGCGCG
>DATHLY010000330.1:0-3364 GCA_035487655.1 Rhizomicrobium sp.
CCAAAGACGGCATCTGGCTCGCCGCCAGCGGCAGACAGGCGGCCATCAGGCCGATCATCAGCTTTTTCATCCTTGTCTCCCCAGAATCTTAAATGCCTTCTAGATGCGGCACTGCGACAGCGGCAGCCCCTTGCGGATCAGGCCCGGCAATTCCGCGACACTGGGTAAGACGCCGCTGTTGCGCTCTTTCCGCAAGCGCTCTTCTGTCGCGGCACCGGAATAAACCCCGATGGCCGCGCCCAGCCCGGCATTGTTGGCGGCCTGCAAGTCCAGCGGCGTATCGCCCACTGCCATCACCTGGGCGGTTTCATTGACATGTGCCGCCTCCATCGCGCGGAACAGCATGTAGGGCGCGGGCCGTCCGTCCACCACGTCATCGCTGGTGATGCTGGCCACAAAGTAGTGCTGCCAGCCCAGCCGCGACAGGATCGCGGTGGTTAGCGGCCGGTCGAAGCCAGTGGTGGTGGCCAGGATCAGCTTCATGGCCTGCAATTCTTTGAGCGCCTGTTCCGCGCCCGAAATCGGCTGCACTTTTTCATAGGCCTTGCCCGCCGTGGCGGTGAAGTCGCTGTAGATGGCTTCGATCAAAGCGGGGCGACCCTCCTTCGGCCCGCGCTGCTCGACATAATGCTGCACCATGCCGCGCTTGGACGCGCCGCGCCATTCGCTGAACTCCTGCGGCGTGACGGTGAGGCCATGGCGAGAGAGCGCGCCCAACATGGCATCGGGCACTTCGCCGTGATCGCCAATCAAGGTGCCGCCAATGTCCAGTACCACCAGTTTCAAAGGCATGGGCGGATGGTCGTCATTGCCGCCCGGCGGCACCGGCTGGGCTGCCGCGCTGGTGGCCAGACCTGCCAATGCGGGAATCAAAGACAGGCTGCGGCGGCGGGAAAGCATCAGCGCCCCATCTCGTCTTCTTGATAGACCTTGATGATCTCGTCGAAATTCTTTTCCGCCTTGAAGCCCATGCTGCCGGCAAGGCGGGCGTCATAACGGCCCGCCCAACCCAGCACGATTTTCGAAATGAACGGATCTTCCACGCGCTTGATCAGCTTGACCGCATTCTCGCCCGCGGCTTTGCGCAGGGCTTCGATCTCTTCTCCCACGGTGGCGGAAACACCCGGCATGGTCATGGAGCGGCGCGGTCCCAGGCAAGAGGTGTCAATGGTCGCGGCGGTGATGAAGAAACCGACCGCGGCTCTGGGGCTGGCGAACCAATGACGCACCTCGTCCCCCACGGGCAGCGGTGCTTCTTGGCCGGCCAAGGGTTCCCGCAAGATGCCGGAAAAGAAGCTGGAAGCCGCCTTGTTGGGCTTGCCGGGACGGATGCAGATGGTGGGAAGGCGCACGCCCACGCCGTCCAGATAGCCCTTGCGGCTGTAGTCGGCCAGCAAAAGCTCGGTCATAGCCTTCTGCGTGCCATAGCTGGTGGTGGGGGTTGGCGCGAAATCGTCGGGAATGGAGTCGGGAAAGGGCGGGCCAAACACGGCAAGAGTCGATGCAAAAACAAGGCGGGGCTTGTAGCCACTCTTCTCATGTTCCTGGCGGATGGCTTCCAGCAACGCCCAGCTGCCATTGAAGTTGATCCGGTAGCCTCTTTCGAAATTGGCTTCCGCATCGCCCGAGACGATGGCGGCGAGATGAAAAATCACATCGGGCCTATCCTGAATCAGCGTTGCCGCCACGCCCTTATCGGAAAAATCCGCAGTGATGGGCTTGGTGTTTTTGGGCGCCCCATCAGGGATAGGCGAGTCGACCACATCCACCAGGATCAGGCTTTCGATCGGCTTTCCGCCCAGCGTCTTGTCGGCCACCAACCGCTCGACCAGTTTGCGGCCGATCATGCCGCCCGAACCCGTCACCAAAATCTTCATGGCGTCTCTGTTTTGTCGTGTTGCGAGCGGAACATAGCCTAATTCCTTTTGATGGCGACGCGATCAAAAGGAATTAGGCTATGTGCCAAGGGCGGGCGCGCGACAGCGAGGAGAGCCCGCCCGCGGCAGGGCAACCGCGTAGCTTATCAGGCTTATTTGGCATGCTGCACTGCACCATCAGATGAGACTTGCTCTCAGGATGAGCGGCCTTTGACGCGCCTGGTGCCGGGGGATAGCGTCGCTGAAAACTGGGCCGGAATCGGCCATCGGGGGAGGGTATTTGGTCGTGAAATTTGCCATCGCACTGGCTTTTGTTTGTTTTCCGTTCGCGGCATTGGCCGACGATGCGATCCCCAGCCCCTATGGCACCCCCGAACATCAATGGGCCACTCCGCCATCCGGTCCATGGGGCTCCACCGCGGGCATCGAGCGCGGTCCCCATGGCGAGATCTGGGCCATCGATCGCTGCGGCGCCAACAGTTGCGACGGCTCGGATCATGCGCCGATCGTTCAGCTCGATCTCAAGACCGGCAAGGCGATCAAAAGCATTGGCGCCGGCCTGTTCGTCTTTCCCCATGGCCTGCATGTCGACCGCCACGGCAATGTCTGGGTGACCGACGGAGCGATTTCCAAGGACGGCACCAAAGGCCTGCAGGTGACCGAACTGTCGCCCGACGGCAAGGTGCTTATGCGGCTGGGCACCGCTGGCCAGCGCGGCAATGACGAAACACATTTCAATTCGCCCAGTGATGTGATCACCGCGCCCAATGGCGACATCTTCGTCACCGACGGCCATACACCCATCGCGCCCTTCATTCCCGCCGGCCTCAATATGCGGGTGATGAAGTTCGACTCGCACGGCAAGTTCATCACCCAATGGGGCAAGGCCGGCAGCGGCCCCGGCGAATTCAACAATCCCCATGCCCTGGCGCTGGACGGGAAGGGACGGCTTTATGTTGCCGACCGCGTCAACAACCGCATCCAGATCTTCACGCAGGACGGCAAGCTGATCACCGAATGGAAGCAGTTTGGACGCCCGTCCGGCTTCTATATCAGCGGTGACCGGCTCTATGCGATTGATGCCGACTCCACTGAGCAGACCCATCCCGGCGGCTGGAAGAAGGGTGTGTGGATCGGAAGCATCTCCGAGGCCAAGGCCGAGTTTTTCGTGCCTGACGAACAGGCCGGCGAGGGCGTGGTGGTCGCCCCCGACGGCAATATGTATGGGGCGGTGAATGTGGCGCCGCGCGGCATAACCCGGTATCTCAAACAAGCAGCTTCAAAGGAGAAGCGGTCATGAGCGACAGCAGACGAAACTTCCTTCTGAAATCTTTCTCGGCGAGCAGCGCGGCATGGCTTGCCGCCAACTGGCCGGCCGAAGTCGCGGCGGCCGAGAAGGCCCAGGCCATGGGCACCTTCACCTATTTCACCCGCGAGCAAGCGGGTGAGGTGGACGCCATGGCGGCCCAGATCTATCCCACCACCGA
>DATHLY010000331.1:0-13518 GCA_035487655.1 Rhizomicrobium sp.
CTACCCGCCAGCATCAATCCAACCGCAATCAGAGTTGTCTTCCTGGATGTCACGGCTCCCTCCCCAATGCTCGGGACACTTCAGTCTCTCCCAGCGACTTTCTCTCGACCAGATCCGTTGCTTGAAATAAATGCCCTTCGGTGAAGAATTCCTGTTTTGCGCACGGATTTCATGTCAGCCTCGCGCAGAGCATTGACCGGAGGAGATCATGCAACCGAGGCTGATTACGGGCGTGGCGCTCGCTTCTTTGATCGGCTTTTGTCAGGCCGGGGCGCAGCCCTCCAATGTCGACTGGACCAGCTATACCGGCGATATCACCGGTAGCCGCTACAAGCCCTTGGACCAAATCAACGCCTCCAATTTCAGTCGGTTGGAAGTGGCCTGGCGATTCAAAACCGACAACATCGGCAACCGCCCCGAATACAAGCTGGAAGGCACGCCGCTGGAAGCGGGCGGCGTCGTCTATGCCACTGCGGGCTCGCGCCGCGCCGTGATCGCGCTGGACGCGCTGACCGGCGAGCTTTTGTGGGTGCATGGCGAGAAGGAAGGCGCGCGCGGCGCAGCCGCGCCTCGCCAGCTTTCCGGACGCGGTCCCGCTTATTGGAGCGACGGCAAGGAAGCGCGCATTCTCTACGTCACGCCAGGCTATCAACTCATCGCCCTGGACGCCAAGACGGGCCAGCGCATCGCCTCCTTCGGCAACAATGGCGCGGTCGATCTGAAAGCTGACAGCGATCAGACCATCAAGCCAAACCTCACCACCGGCGAAATCGGCTGGCAATCCGCCCCCACCGTGGTCGGCGACAAGGTGCTGGTAGGCTCGGCCTTCCGCGAAGGCTTTACCCCCACCACTGCCGACAACAACAAGGGCACGGCCCGCGCCTATGACGTGCGCACGGGCCGCAAAGTGTGGGAATTCCACACCATCCCGCGCAAGGGCGAAGCCGGCTACGAGACCTGGCTCAATGGTTCAGCCGAACGCACCGGCAATACCGGGGTGTGGACGGAGATGACGGCCGATCCGGAGGCGGGCCTCGTCTATTTGCCGGTGGAGTCGCCCACCAGCGATTTCTATGGCGGCACTCGCCCCGGCAACGGTCTCTATGGCAACAGCCTTGTCGCGGTGGACATCAACACCGGCAAGGTGAAGTGGTTCTATCAATTCATCCATCACGAAATCTGGGACTATGACATGTCCTCGCCACCTCTGCTGATGGACATCACGGTGGGCGGCAAGTCCATCAAGGCGGTGGCCGAGCCGAGCAAGATGGGCATGCTCTATGTGTTCGACCGCATCAGCGGCAAGCCAGTCTGGCCGATCCCCGAAAAGAAAGTGCCCAAAGGCGATGTGCCGGGCGAATGGTATGCGCCGACCCAGCCGATCCCTTCCAAACCGGCGCCTTATGCGCGCACCGGGGTATCGGATAACGAGCTGATCGATTTCACGCCCGAGCTGCACCAAAAGGCGCTGGCCCTGGTGAAAAATTACAAGATAGGGCCGATCTATACGCCGCCGGTGGTTTCCAAGGCCGGCGGGCCTCTCGCCACGCTGGGGCTTGGGCCGGCCAATGGCGGCACCAACTGGCCCGGCGGTTCTTTCAACCCGCAAAATCACACGGTCTACACCTATGCCTGCAATTCCTGCCTGCTCGCCATGGGGCTGGTGCCGCCGCCGGCCGGAATGAGCGACTTACCCTATGTCATCGGTCAGGCGGGCCAACCGGTGGTGATGATCAATGCGGCGGGCGCGGACCAGGGCGCCGACGCGCCCTTGGTCAAGCGCGGCGCACCGGCTGCCGCGGCTTCGCGCGCGCGCTTGTCAGTGGACGGACTGCCGTTGATCAAGCCGCCCTACGGCACCATCAGCGCGATCAATCTCGACACCGGCGTCATCGAATGGCAAGTCGCCCATGGTGAGACACCTGATTATATTCGCAACCATCCCGCATTGAAGGGAATGTCGGTACCGCGCACCGGCCAGACGGGATTCAGCATCGGCACCCTGTTGACCAAGGATCTGGTCGTTGTGGGAGACGCCGAAGTCACCACGACGCCCGATCATCCGCGCGGCGCGATGCTGCGCGCCTATGACCAGAAGAGCGGCAAGGAAGTCGGCAGCGTGTTGATGCCGGCGGGCCAGTCCGGCTCACCGATGACCTTTATGGTCAACGGCAAGCAATACATCATCGTGGCGGTGAGCGGCGGTAACTATTCCGGCGAGTATATCTGCTACACGCTTCCAAATGCATAGGGCCAATGGAGTGCGCATGCGCCGCACTGCCGCGTTTGTGGTTCCCGTGTTTTCGGTTGTGCTGGCTGCGGTCGCCGGTAACACGCGCGCCCAGACGGCTTCCATCTGGGATGGCGTCTACACCGACACACAGGCAGCTCGCGGGAACGCCGGCTTTGCCGTCCATTGCCTCAATTGCCATGGCGCGGACTTGGGCGGCACCGGTGAGGCCCCGGCGCTCACCGGCCCGCGATTCCTGTCGGACTTTGACGGCTTGAGCCTGGGCGATGTGTTCGACCGCATCCGCACCACCATGCCCCAGGACAATCCCGGCAGCCTCACCCGCGATCAAGTTGCGGACATTCTTGCCTTCCTTTTGAAGGCGAACGCTGTGCCCCCGGGCCCCAAGGAGCTGGACCGGCGCAGCGAATTTCTCAAAGCGATTGGATTTTCTGCAGCAAATCCCAGTCCAGGCCGTTGATCGCGGCTTGCTGCACCTTCAGCCATCCAGGGACTTGCCAAGGGCATCCATCAGGAAGTTGGTGCCGTGCTCACGGCTTCCCGCATCGTCATAGCCATCCAGATAATCGCCATACTCCGTCAGGACCAATTTGGTGCCGCCCGCGTCCGGGCTGATTTCGATCGCCGCCTGGGAGACGGAAATCTTGGTGCCATTGAGATGCATGACATAGCTGTAGATGATGCGTCCCGCCTCGGTCGCGGCGGGCGCGAGGATGTCGCGATAGACGCAGTCGAAGGCACTGACCGTGCCGTTGGCATGCCTGCCGACCAGGGACTCGCGCCCGCCTTCGCGGAAATCGAAACTTTTCTCATGCTGCTCCCAGCCCGGAGGGCCGGCGAACCATTTGGACTTGGCATCTTCCTTGGCGAAAGCCTCGAAGACGCGCCGGGGCGCATGCTTCCAGTGGCGGGTGATGGTGAAGCTTGCATGGGTGATGGAACGCGACATTACGGCTGGTCCTCCGGTTTGGTTTGATCGAGATAGGCCCCCAGCCTGTCCAGGCTGCGCTCCCACATTTGGCGGCGCTCGCCGACCCACTGCTCCGCCTGGCTCAACACCTTTGCGTCGATGCGGCAGGTCCTGACCCGGCCCACTTTTTCGCTGGTCACCAGGCCGGATTCTTCCAGCACCTTGAGATGCAGCATGGCGGCCGGCAGAGACATGGGCAGCGGTTTGGCCAGCTCGCTGACGCTTGCAGGTCCTTGGACCAGCCGGTCCACAATCACACGGCGGGTGGGGTCAGCCAGGGCAGCGAAGGTCTTGTCAAGCTGATAGTTAAGCATGTTCTTAATTATCCAATCGATCAGCAAATTGTCAAGGACTTGCTTAAGTATTTTTGTGAAAGGCAGCCTTGTTCTTTGGACAGGCCTGTTTTGCTCGCGTTTGCGGTATAACCGCGGCCCGCACAGGAGGACGTCATGTCCGCCCAGACCCAACTCAAGCGCATTACGGTTCCCGAGATCCGCGCCCATAAGGGCCAGAAACCGGTGGTAATGCTGACCTGTTATCACGCCCACACCGCGCGGCTGCTGGACAAGCATGTCGACATCATGCTGGTGGGCGACACGCTGGGCATGGTGATCCACGGCATGGAAACCACGCTGGGCGTCACGTTGGACATGATGATCCTGCATGGTCAGGCGGTGATGCGCGGCGCAAACCGTGCGTTGGTGGTGGTGGACATGCCATTCGGCAGTTACGAGGAATCGCCGGAAACAGCGTTCCGCAACGCCTCGCGCATCATGAAGGAAACCGGCTGCCAATCGGTGAAGCTGGAAGGCGGCACCCGCATGGCCGAAACCATCCGCTATCTCTCCCTGCGCGGCGTACCGGTGATCGGCCATATCGGCATGACGCCGCAGAATGTTCAGATACTGGGCGGCTTCAAGACCCAGGGCCGCACCGAAGCCGAATGGCCGGCGCTGGAAGCCGACGCCAAGGCGGTCGCGGATGCGGGCGCCTTCGCGATCGTTCTGGAGGCCATGACCGAACCCCTGGCCGCCAAGATCACGGCGCAAATCGCCATTCCCACCATCGGCATCGGCGCCAGCCCAGTCTGCGACGGTCAGGTGCTGGTGATGGAAGACATGCTGGGGCTGAACCCCAATCCGCCCAAATTCGTGCGCGAATATGCCCAGCTGGGCCCTGAGATCGAGGCGGCGGTGGAAGCCTATGCACGGGACGTGCGCGAGCGGCGTTTTCCGGGGGTGGAGAATGTCTACCCCATGAAAAAGGCCCAATAAGCAAAAAAAGCCCAATAACTGCCGTTTTCTCCGCGCGATTCTTACCTTTGAACGCATTGCACGGGCCGCGCGCGCGGGCTAATTAACGCGGCCAGTCAAAGGCTTCGGGCAAAGGCTTCGGAAGAGCTGGCCCTAAAGGCCGTGGCCCCATCGAAGGCCAATAAAAGGACGTCGCCCTGTGAGTGATATTTTCCGCGAAGTCGAGGAAGACGTTCGCCGCGAACGGTTTGAGAAGCTTTGGAAGGCCTATGGCAACTACGCCATCCTGGCGGTGGTGCTGTTGTTCGCCGGCATTGCCGGCTGGCAGTTCTGGCAGCGTCATGAGCTTGCCGAGCGCCAGAAAGTTTCCGACGCCTTCATCGCCGCCCAGCGCATCACCAATGCCCAGGCCGCGGCCAGCGCCTTCGCCGATCTCGCCAAGACTGCGCCCAAGGGCTATGCCCTGGTGGCGCGCCTGTCCCAAGCCGGCGCCATGCTCGCTTCGGGCCAACGCGCGGACGCGATCGAGCTCTACAAACAGATCGCCAAGGAAGACAGCGGCCTGGTCGGTTCGGTGGCGCGGCTGCGCGCCGGTTGGGCTTTGGCCGAAAACGCTTCGCGCGCCGAACTGGCCGAACTGTTGAAGCCCCTGAATCAGCCGGGCAATGCCTGGCGGCCGAATGCACGCGAAGTGCTGGCCTATGCCGACTATCGCGCCATGGATACCAAATCGGCGCTGACCAAATATTCCGAACTGGCGCTGGATCCTGAAAGCACCCAAGGCTTGCGCAGCCGGGCCCAGGCCATGGCGACCTTCCTCAAGAATGGCGGCGCGGTCAATTTCGGTACCGTGCCTGCCGAGGCGGCGCCACAGCCGCCGCAAGCCAGTGCGCCGGCAAACCCCGCGGCGCCGCCGGCAAAATAAATGAAAAATCGCGCCGTACGTCTTTGTCTGGTGCTGGTCGCCGCTTCGCTGCTGCTGTGCGGCTGCTCGGTATTCGATGAAATCGGCAGCTGGTTCTCCACCAACGGCAAGAAATCCAATCTGCGCGGCGTGCGCATTCCGGTCATGTCGCTGGATGCCGACCTCAAGCCCGATGCCACCCTGGCCGGTACTCCGATCCAACTACCGCCGCCCTACACAAATCCGGAATGGCCGCAACCGGGCGGCTATGCCTCCAATGCCATGTATCACCTTTCCGCGCCGGGACGGCTGCACGAAATCTGGAGCCAAGATGCCGGCAAGGGCAATGACACCGATTCCCATCTCACCTCCGCGCCCGTGGTGGGCGGCGGCCTGATCTACGCCCTGGATTCGGAAGCGCACATCTATGTCTTCCGCGCCAATAACGGCCGTCCTGTGTGGAACCGTCGGCTGGCGCCCAAGAATGGCACCGACATGCCCACATTGTGGGGCCTGTTGGGCAAACCCAACACCGTGTCCCCGCCGCAGGGCATGGGCGGCGGCGTGGCCTATGACGACGGCAAGGTTTTCGTCACCAGCGGCTTCGGCGTCCTGCGCTGCATGGATGCGCGCACCGGCCGCGACATCTGGCAGAAGGACCTGGGCATGCCGATCGTCAATGCCCCGGTGGTCAATGGTGGGCGCATCTTCGTCTCCACCCACGACAATCATTTTTACGCCTTCGCCGAGGCCGACGGCCGGCAGCTTTGGGATAACCAGGGCATTACGGAATCCGCCGGCATCCTCGCATCCACCAATGCTGCGGTTTCAGGCGAAACGGTGATCGTGCCCTATACCTCGGGCGAACTTTTCGCCTTGCGGGTCCAGAACGGCCAGGTGGGATGGAGCGATGTGCTGTCACGCAGCGGCCATGTCACCGCGCTGTCGGCGCTGGACGATATCGCCGGGCGCCCGGTGATCGACCGCGGCGTGGTCTATGCCATCAGCCAGTCCGGCCTGATGGCCGCTTTCAGCGTCAATACCGGCGAGCGGCTGTGGTCGCGGGATATCGGCGGCATCCAGACGCCATGGGCGGCGGGCGACTATGTCTATGTGCTGGACAACAGCGCCCGTCTGATCTGTCTGACCCGCAAGGAAGGCCGCGTGCGCTGGATCCACCAGCTGCCGCAATATGAACGTCCCGACGACAAATCCGATCCCGTCATCTGGGCAGGACCGGTCTTGGTGTCCGACAAGCTGATCGCTGTGTCGTCCAACGGCTATGCCGAGGCGATCTCGCCCTATGACGGCAAGCTGGCGGGACGGGTGGAGATTCCGGACGGCACCACCATCGCGCCGGTGGTGGCCAATGGCGTCCTCTATCTCTATACCTCCGACGCCGAACTTGTGGCCCTGCGGTAATGCAAGATGGCCTTAACTCTCGCTATCGTAGGACGGCCCAATGTTGGGAAGTCGCGCTTATTTAACCGGCTAGCGGGACGAGCGGCAGCAATCGTGCATGATACGCCGGGTGTCACCCGCGACCGCCAGGCGGTTGATGCGGAATATGCAGGACTGTCGCTGCGGCTAATCGATACCGCCGGCTTTGAAGAGGCCGCCACGGGCAGCATCGCCCATCGCATGACCAAGCAGACCCTGGCCGCGATCGAAGAGGCCGAGGCGCTGCTGTTTTTGATCGATGCCCGCGATGGGATCACGGCCGGCGACCAAATCATCGCGCAAGCGCTGCGCAAGTCCGGCAAGCCGGTGATCTTGGCCGCCAACAAATGCGAAGGCCGGGTGGAGCCGCCGCTGGAAAGCTACGGCCTTGGCCTTGGCGAGCCAATCGCCATATCCGCCGAACACAATCTGGGCATGGAAGAACTTGCCGAGGCGCTGGAGGCTCTTGCCCCGGCCATCACCGAGGAAGAAGAACAAGAAATAGAAGACGAGGATTTCAGCGAGGACGACGAGCCCGAAGAGGAGGTCGTCGTCAATTATCTCGACCGGCCGTTTCGGCTGGCGCTGGTGGGACGGCCCAATGTGGGAAAATCCTCCCTGTTCAACCAGCTTTTGGGCGAGGAGCGCGCCCTGACTGGACCGGAAGCCGGACTGACGCGCGATGCGATTACGGCGTCTTGGAAAGCGGGCGCGCGGGACGTGTTGCTGCATGACACGGCGGGCCTGCGCAAGAAAGCGCGCATGGCCGGTGAGACGCTGGAGGAAATGTCGGTGGCATCCACCCTGGAAGCCATACGTTTCGCCGATTGCGTGGTGGTGATGATCGATGCCACCGCTCCGTTTGAAAAGCAGGACCTCGTCATCGCCGACCTGATCGCGCGCGAAGGCCGCGCCATTGTCTTTGCCGTCAACAAATGGGATTTGCTGGAGAACAAGGCGGGCGCGATCTCGCGCATGCGCGAGAAGCTGGACCGCCTGTTGCCGCAGGTCGCGGGTGCGCCGTTGATCGCCACCTCGGCCAGGACTGGCGAAGGGATCGAACGGCTGGAAGCCGCCGTTACCGAAGCCGACAAGGCTTGGAACACCCGCATCTCCACCGCCACGCTCAACCGTTTTCTGGAGGAGGCGCTGCAGCGCCATGCCACGCCCGCCATCAGCGGGCGGCGGGTGCGCATCCGGTACATGACGCAGCGGAAGGCGCGGCCGCCCAGCTTCACTTTGTTCGGCAACCAGCTCGACGCCCTGCCCGAGGCTTATTTGCGCTACCTGCAGAATGGTCTGCGCGAAGCATTCGGGCTGAAAGGCACACCGCTGCGTTTTTCGGTGCGGAATTCGAAGAATCCGTATGCGAAGAAGCGCTGACTGTCATCCCCGGCCGAGCGAAGCGAAAGCTTCGCGAGGGGAAGGGGACCCAGGTGGATAGACTGTGACGGTATATCTCGCCGGGAATAACAATTAGCGTTGAAAATTAATCACCGTCTCATTGCGGTCGTAGGCCGGCGACAGCATCTCCACCACGCGATAGGCCAGGTCTTCCGGCGCCGGCAGCGTGGCGGGATCCTCGCCCGGCATGGCCTTACGCCGCATCGCCGTGCGCATCGGCCCCGGATTGATCAAGTTGACCTTGATCTTCGTGGTTTCGCATTCAGCCGCATAGGTCAGCGCCAGGGTTTCCAGCGCCGCCTTGCTCATCGAATAGACGCCCCAATAGGCGGTGTGTTTCCTGGCCGCCCCGCTGGTGACGAACAACACCCGCCCGGCATCCGACTGGCGCAGCAGCGGGTCGAGCGAACGGATCAGCCGCCAATTGGCGGTGACGTTGACCTCCATCACTTCTTGAAAGGTCTTGGGCTCCAGATGCGCCAGCGGCGTCAATTGCCCCAGCACCCCGGCGTTGCCGAGAAAGGCATCCAGCCGGCCCCAGCGTTCGTAGATGGAAGCGCCCAGCCGGTCGATGGCCTCGCCGTCGCGCAGGTTCATGGGCACCAGGGTGGCGGTGCCGCCCGCATTCTGGATTTCGTCATCGGCCTCTTCCAGGCCGCCCACGGTGCGCGCCACCAGGATGACATGGGCGCCGGCCTTGGCCAGCGCCAGCGCCGCAGCGCGGCCGATGCCGCGGGATGCGCCCGTGACCAATGCGATGCGGCCTGAAAGGTTCGAGGTCATTTCTTAAGCCTAAATTGTCATGGCCCGCCGGAGTGCGGGCCATCCAGTAGAACCAGTCCAATTCCCGCAGCGGTTGGAAAAAGTCAGCGTCAATAACGCGGCAGTGGAGAATTGTCACCTGGGTGGCCCGCATTCGCGGGCCATGACATCGGGCGTTAGGCCACGTCCGCCAGGAGCGACAATTGCCGCGTGCCGCCGCTGATATCGGTAAGCGCGATGGGATAGTCGCCGGTAAAGCAGGCGTCGCAGAAATCCGGCGCATGCGCCACCCGCTCGGCCTTGCCCATGGCGCGGTAAAGCCCGTTCATGGAAATGAAGGCCAGGCTGTCGGCGCCGATGAAGCGGCGCATCTGCTCGACGTCCATTTTGTGCGCCAGCAGGTCGTCGGTGTTGGGCGTGTCCACGCCATAGAAACAGCTATGGGTGGTGGGCGGCGAGGAAACCCGGAAATGCACCTCGGCGGCTCCGGCGTCGCGCACCATGGCGACGATCTTCTTGGAGGTGGTGCCGCGCACGATGGAATCGTCCACCAGCACCACGCGCTTGCCCTTGAGCATGGCGCGATTGGGATTGTGCTTCAGGCGCACGCCGAGATGGCGGATGGAATCCTGGGGCTCGATGAAGGTGCGCCCCACATAATGGTTACGGATAATGCCGAGCTCGAACGGGATATTGGCGGCGTTGGCAAAGCCCAGTGCCGCCGGCACACCGCTGTCGGGCACGGGTATCACCATGTCGGCCACAACCGGCGCTTCTTCCGCCAGGACCGCGCCGATATTCTTGCGCGCCTCATAGACATTGCGGCCCTCCAGCGAGGAGTCGGGCCGCGCGAAATAGATATATTCGAAGACACAGAAACGGTGCTGCTGTGGCTTGAAGGGGAAATGGCTGCGCGCGCCGTCCTTGTCCACCACCACCATCTCGCCCGGCTTGATGTCACGCACATATTCGGCGCCGATGATGTCCAGCGCACAGGTTTCGGAGGCGAAGATTACCGCCCCGTCCAATTTGCCCATCACCAGCGGGCGCACGCCGTTGGGATCGCGCACACCGATCAGCTTTTTGGAGGTGAGCGCCACCAGCGAATAGGCCCCTTGCACCTGGCACAGGGCGTCGATCAGCTTCTCGACGATGCGGGTCTTGGTGCTTCGCGCCGCCAGATGGACGATGGTCTCGGTGTCGGAGGTGGACTGGAAGATGGCGCCCTGCGCCACCAGTTCCTGGCGCAGCGTATGCGCATTGGTGAGATTGCCGTTATGGGCGATGGCGAGCCCGCCGCCCGCCAGATCGGCAAAAATAGGCTGAATATTGCTGGCGCGGCTGCCGCCGGCGGTCGAATAACGGTTGTGACCGATGGCGAAATTGCCCTTGAGATTGCGGGCGGCGGAGGAATTGCGTCCGAAGGCGTCGCCCACCAGACCGGGATGGCGCTCGGCGATGAAATGGCCATTGTCGTAGGTGACAATGCCGGCCGCTTCCTGTCCGCGGTGTTGCAGGGAATGCAGGCCTAGAACGGCCAGTGCTCCGGCATCGGCATGGTCGAAAACGCCGAACACGCCGCATTCCTCATGCAGCGTATCTTGATCCCAAATATGCGTTTGGCCGGTCATCGGCTCCCGCCGGTCTGTACAAGCCTGTCTAGCGCCTGGCGGTCGCTTGCGCCATAGGATTTCTGGGGCGCGGCTGCGCTCTTCTGCTGCACCGTTTCGGCTTTTGGCTCGGTTTTCGGCGGCTTTTCTGCCTTGCGGATCAGCTCTGCCATGGGGTCATGCCTCAGTTCATGCTTAAGGGGCGCGCTCGCAGGCTGGTTCCGCGCATTCTGCTCTCGTTTTTGCTCCACTTTTTGCTCCGCTGGGGGCGGCGCCTGGCGGATCTCCTCGTGCTGAGGAACATAGGCATAGTCATGGGGCTGATTGGGAACCACCGACAGCAGGAGATCGGCGGTGTCCTGCACGATCGGCAATAGCTTGGCTTCGCTGATCCAGTTGGGCTGCTGGCGGATCGGCACGAAATACGTAAACGCCAGATAAGCCAATCCCACGATCACCAATCCGCGCACCACGCCGAAAGCGACGCCCGCTGCCCGGTCCAAGGGACCGATGGGCGAGTTTTTCACGCTCTGGCTGAAACGGTGGCTCATGAATGCGAAGGGAATGAACACGGCCAGAAAGACGGCGGAATAAGCGAGCAGGCCGGCTATCCAGTCGGTGTTCACCAGGCTCTTGGCCAGGGGGATGATGTAGGGCCCGAAATAGAGGCAGGAGAAGGCCGCCGCCGCCCAGGCAAAGATGGTGAGCGTTTCCCAGATGAAGCCGCGCCATGCGGCATAACCCGCCGACACGACGATGATCAGGACGATCAGGCAGTCGATGAAAGAGACCGAGAGACTCATGATTCGAGTTTAGCACGGCCCATGGTTCTTGGGGGCGTCGGTTCCGGCGCAAATCTCAGCAGTTCGGCGACGTTGGTAATTTCCGTTAACGTCATTCCCGCGCCTTCCGCCCGCGTTCCGGTGGGAACGAAGGCCGTTTTGAACCCCAGCTTGGCGGCCTCCTTGAGGCGGGCATCGGACTGGGGCACCGGGCGGATGTCCCCCGACAGGCTGATCTCGCCAAAAAACACCGAGTCACGCGGCAAGGGCTCTCCGCCGAAGGATGATACTAGCGCGGCGGCCGCCGCCAGGTCCGCGGCCGGTTCGTTGATCTTCAATCCGCCGGCGACGTTGAGATAGACATCGCTGGCCCCAATTCCAACCCCGGCGCGGGCATCCAACACGGCCAGAATCATGGCGAGCCGTCCCGTGTCCCAACCCACCACGGCGCGGCGCGGCGTGCCGTAAGCGGTAGGTGATACCAGCGCCTGGATTTCGCACAACAAAGGCCGCGTGCCTTCAAGGCCGGCAAAAACGGCCGTGCCCGGCGCGGCGGATTTGCGATCGCCCAAAAACAAGGCCGAGGGGTTGGCGACTTCCGCCAGCCCCTTGCCGGTCATCTCGAACACGCCGATCTCATCAGTGGCGCCGAAACGGTTTTTCACCGCCCGCAGCACGCGGAAGTGATGACCGCGCTCACCTTCGAAATAGAGCACGGCATCCACCAGATGCTCGACGGCTTTGGGACCGGCGATCTGGCCGTCCTTGGTGACATGGCCGACCAAGAGCAGTGCCGCGCCACTGGCTTTGGCATAGCGCACCAGGTCGAAGCTGGCGGTTCGCACTTGGGCGATGGTCCCCGGCGCCGCGTCGAGCGCCCCGGTCCACAAGGTCTGGATGGAGTCGATGGCGACAATGTCCGGCGGCTTGCCGGATTCCAAAGTGGCAAGAATGTCTTCCACATTGGTGGCGGCGCCCAGCATCAAGGGCGCCTCCGACAGGCCCATGCGGGCGGCGCGCATTCTGACCTGCGCCATCGCCTCTTCGCCGGAGATGTAAACTGCATGTCCGCCATTCTGGGCATATTTGCCCAAGGCCTGCAGAATGATCGTGGATTTGCCGATGCCCGGATCGCCACCCACCAACAGCGCGGAGCCTGGCACCAGCCCGCCGCCGGTAACGCGGTCGAACTCGGCAATGCCGGTGGGCCGGCGCTGCGGGGGCGCGTCTTCGCTTTTGAGGTCTTCCAGCCTGACCTTGCGGCCCTTCATCCGACGGCCGGCGCCCAAGCCCAAGGGCGGGGCAATGCCCTCCTCGGTGATGGTGTTCCAGCCGTCGCAAGCCTCACACTTGCCCGACCATTTGGCATGTGTCGCGCCACAGGCTTGGCAGACATAGCTGGTAGAGGATTTGGCCATACCTATCCCCCCTCCCCCTGCGGGAGGGGGCGCGGAGCGAAGCGACGCGGGGGAGGGGTACTGCGGCGATACCCCCTCCCCCAATCGTCTCTCGCTTCGCTCAAGACGATTGCCCCCTCCCTCGAGGGGAGGGGGAATGAAAATGCAGCGGCAAAAAATCTGGCCATGATTCTAGCTTAGCACAACCGTCAAGTGCCTACCGCGGCTTGGCCAACTGCCAGTCTAGATGCGCCTTCACCATCGGCCATTCCGCCGCGGTGATGCTATAGACCACCGTATCGCGGATGGTACCGTTGGGTTGAATCATGTGACGGCGCAGGATGCCATCCAGCTTGGCGCCCAGCCGCTCAATCGCTTTTCGGCTTTGGCTGTTCAGCACGTGGGTGCGGAATTCCACGGCGATGCAGTCCAAGGTCTCGAAGGCATGGGTAAGCAACATTTGCTTGCATTCGGTATTAAGCGGCGTGCGCTGCGCCGACTGGCGATACAAGGTCGAGCCGATCTCTAGCCGCCGGTTGGGCGCATCGATGTTCATATAGGTGGTCATGCCGGCCACCCTGCCCTGCGCATCCAGCACCGTGAAAGGAAGCATCGAGCCCTTGGCCTGCAATCCCAGCCGGCGCTCGATTTCCGTCTTCATGCCTTCGGGCACAGGGATGGTGGTGTACCAGAGCTTCCACAATTCGCCGTCACGCACGGCATCGACCAGACCGTCGTGATGGTC
>DATHLY010000332.1:0-4875 GCA_035487655.1 Rhizomicrobium sp.
GACCCGCATCATGCCGACCGGCGGCGTCGATACGTCCGAAGAGTCGTTGAAGAAGTGGTTCGGCGCCGGCATTGTCGCCTGCGGCATCGGCTCGAACCTCATCACCAGGGAGCTGCTGGCGGCCAAGGATTATGCCGGCATCGAAAAAAAGGTGGCCGAGACCATCGCCCTCATCAAGCGCATCCGGGGAAAGTAAGCCATGAGCGACGTGTTGAAGATCCGGCCCGCGGCCGATGTGAAGTGGGACTGTGTCTCCTTCGGCGAGGTGATGCTGCGCTTCGATCCCGGCTTCGGCCGCGTGCGCACCGCCCGCCAGTTCCAGGTATGGGAAGGCGGCGGCGAATACAATGTCGCCCGCGCCATGCGCAAATGCTGGGGCAAGCGCGCCAGCGTCGTCACCGCCCTGCCGAAGAACGATCTGGGCTGGCTGGTGGAGGATTTTATCTGCCAGGGCGGCGTCGACACATCGCACATCATCTGGCGCGATTTCGACGGTCTGGGCCGCAACACGCGCGTCGGGCTCAACTTCACCGAAAAGGGCTTCGGCATACGCGCCGCACTGGGCTGCTCGGACCGCGGCCACAGCGCCGCCTCGCAGATCAGGCCCGGCGAGGTGAACTGGGAAAAGCTGTTCGGCGAGGAAGGCGTGCGGTGGTTTCATACCGGCGGAATCTTCGCGGCGCTCGCCCCCAATACCTCCGAAGCGGTGATCGAAGCGGTGGAATGCGCGCGCAAGCATGGCACCGTGGTTTCCTACGACCTCAACTACCGCGCCAGCCTGTGGAAGAGCCAGGGCGGCAAGGAAGGGGCGCGGAAGATAAACCGCCACATCGCGCAATATGTCGATGTCATGATCGGCAATGAGGAAGACTTCACCGCCTGCCTCGGCTTTGAAGTCGAGGGCTTGGACGAGCATATCTCGGCCATCGATCCGGCGAACTTCAAGAAGATGATCGCCACCGCGGTGAAGCAGTTCCCCAACTTCAAAGTCGCCGCCACCACCCTGCGCAACGCCAAGACGGCCAGCGTCAATGACTGGTCCGCCATCCTGTACGCCGGCGGCGAATTCTACCAGTCGATGATGCGCGAGAATCTGGAGATCTACGATCGCGTCGGCGGCGGAGACGGCTTCGCCAGCGGCCTCGCCTATGGCTTCCTGGAAGGCAAGGGACCGCAGGCGGCGGTGGAATATGGCGCGGCGCACGGCGCGTTGGCCATGACCACGCCCGGCGACACTTCGATGGTCAATGTCGCGGAAGTCGAAGCCGTGATGAAGGGCAAGGGTGCCAGAGTGATCCGTTAGACGTGTGATCCGCTAGTGCCGGCCGCTCGCCCAATCCGTCGATACGCTGCCGCTATCGACCGTTCGTCGCTCGAAATAGTCCACTGGACTATTTCGTTCGCCTTACGGCGAACCGCTCCTCACCCTCACATACTTCACAATCGCCTTCTGCTTGACCTCGGCGCTAAAGACCGCGCCCTTGCCGTCGGCCCATACGCCTTCGCCGGCGCTGGTGCCGGTGGTCTCCAACGTGGAGTCGGGATCGGGAATGAAGTCGGTGACCACGCCGTCCTTCAGGCTGCCGATGCGGATGCCGCGCTGCCAGCCGGGATTGTGGCCATACCCGTCCTTGCTCGTAGATTCGGAGTCGGTGACATACATCACGTCATTGCGGTCGATGACGATGCCGCTGGGACGTCCGAACTGGGTCAGCTGGCCCAAGAGCTTGCCGTCCTGGGTGAAGACCTGGATGCGGTTGTTGTCGCGGTCGCCGACATAAAGATTGCCCTTGGAATCCATCGCCAGGCAATGCGGCATGCCGAACTGGCCGGGCCCGGTGCCCGAAGAACCCCATTCCTTGATGAACTTGCCACTGGCATCGAATTTGATCACGCGCGGTTGGCCCTTGTAATTGTTGGTATGGTTTTGCGACACGAAGATTGTGCCGTCGGGCGCCACCAGCACCGCATTGGGCTCGGTGAAATGGTCAGGGGCGCTGCCAGGTTCGCCAGGCTTGCCCATGGTGCGCAGCAGCTTGCCGTTGATATCGAACTCAAGCACCGCATGGCCCAGCTTGCCTTTTCCACCAGGCGGCACGCCATCCGTGATCCACAAGTGATCCTTGCTGTCGATGGTGAAGCCATGGGCAAACTGGAGCAGGCCTGCGCCGAAGGATTTGATGAAATTGCCCTTGGCGTCGAATTCCATGATGGGATTGAGCGGGCTGTCCACACAGCTGTTGGCGGCGCAGCGGTCCACCACCCAGATATTGCCCTTGCTATCGCCCATCACGGCGCTGGAGGAACCCATGCTGCGGCCCGCCGGCATTTTGAAGAAGCCGGGCACTTCCGCGTAATGGTTGGTCTTGGGATTGGGTTCGGCTTTGGGCTGGTCCGCGGGTTGCGCCACCGCCGCCCATGGAAGCATCGCCATCACCGCCAGCAGGATCTTGCTTTTCATCTTTCTCTCCCCGTTCCGGCGGGACGATAGCAGGATGGCGGCAATTCCCCATCTGCACGCTCCTGGTATTTTTATTGATAAGAAAACGTCATTTCGCAGAATTTGCCCCAATTCTTGCGAGCTACTCGCAACAATTTGCCGGTTCCAAAGCCAAAATCGGGAAAAGGCTTGCACCGGCAAAGTCGAACCTTTCTAATCCTGACCAACGGTTCAAGCCCCTGGCGGGGAAATGTTTTTTTTCGTAAGGAAAGACAATGAAGATCAATCCGCAAAAGTGCGTCGCCTGCGGCAACTGCACTTATGTCTGCCCCATGGGCGCCATCTACATCGATCCGCAACTGAAGCGCGCCACCATCAACCGTGACGAATGCGTGGAGTGCTATGCCTGCTTCAATGGGCTTTCCAAGGAAGTGCTGCCGCCCGCCACCGTGCGCTTTGTCCGCCGCACCCTCGCCAATTTCCGCATCCGCTTCGAGCCGGAACCCGATGTCTGCCCAACCACCGCCTTTGAGCCCGACCAGTTGGAATGGCCGCGGGTGGTGCGCCGCGCCTTCTCCGATCCGCGCGTACCCCATGAATCGACCGGCATCTCTGGCCGCGGCACCGAGGAGGTGAAAACCAACGACGTCACCGACCGCGTCGGCATCGGCCAGGTGGGCTTCACCATCGAGTTGGGCCGTCCGGGCATCGGCGCCCGTTTCCGCGACTTCCAGGAAATGTCCCGCGCCCTCGCCAAGGTCGGCGTGTCCTTCGAAAAGAACAATCCCGTCACCACCTTGATGAAGGACGTCGCCACCGGCGACATCCGTGACGATATCCTGAACGAAAAGGTGATGAGCGCCATCATCGAGATCAAGGTGCCGGTGGAACGCACCGAGGAGATCATCCGCATCATCTGGGACGTGGAAAAGCGCCTCAACACCCAGGTGGTGATCGGCGTCGGCGTCCGCTGCGATGCCGATGGCGAGGAAAAGATCGTCCTGCCGATCTTGGAGAAATTGGGTTACGACCCGCAGCGCGCCAAGACCAATATCGGCCTGGGCCGCAAGGTGATCCGCGATCTTACCAACGCAGTACCCATCACAATTGAAAGAGGGGCGCAGCCCAAAGAAATGGTGAACGCATGACCAATACCCTGCATCGCTACGGCAAGGCCGAGAGCTTTGTTGACGACTACATCGTCTTTTCGCTGCCCGCCAAGAGCAAGGCTGCCGGCCAGACCGGAGACGCGCTGGCGGCGCAAAAGCGCTTCATGCAGATCGCGGCGGAGTACCGCCCTTGCAGCCTGGGCGACGCGCTGCATGGCGGTTCGCTGCGCCCAACCCGCAGCAAGAGCATCTTCGGGCATTGGGGCAAGCGCAACAAGCCCAACTTCAAGAAGGTGCTGGAAGGCATGAGCAAGGCCGGCACCATGGCGGCGGTGTTCGACAAGCGCGAAAATGCCGAAGCCTTCGTCAAGCGCATCAAGGAGGAAGACCTGGGCTTGTCGGTCAACATCTCCTCCTCCATCGAGAATGCCAAGAATGCCTGCAAGTTCGCCGGCATCCCGCGCCACTCCATCGCCTATTCTCTAGGCTTTGAAGCGGTGGGCGACAACACGCCTGGCAAGCAGGCCATCATGCTGTCGACCATGTGCGGCCATGGCATGCTGTCCATCAACTTTGCCCAGAAGATGATGAGCTTTGTGAAGGAAAACCGCCGCACACCGCAGGAAGCGGCCGAAGCCATGGCGCGCTTCTGCTCCTGCGGCATCTTCAATACCAGCCGCGCCAAGCGCATCCTGGAAGATGTGCGCGTTGGGGTGAAGTAGGCTCGGATTCTACTGCGTTCGACGCGCCGGATCGAAAGGTTCGGCGCGTTTTTTATTGGAACTTTGCAGCCTCCGCCTCCGCCACGATGCGCGCCGCATCCTGCGGCAGCATATAGCGCTTGGCTACCAAGGCATCGGCCTGGGCCTTCACCTTGGCGACATAGGCGGCATGGCTGGGATAGCGTTCTTCCAGCGAGGGCCGCGGATCGCCTTTTGCCAAGCGCTCCGCTTTGGTGACGGCAAAGGGAACATAGCCCCCGATATTGTTGCAAAAGCGCCCCTTTTCGAAACCGGCAGCCGTGACGTTCCAGCCGACATAGCTGCCCAGCGGCGCGGTTATCAGCGGCGAACGAATACCGTCCAGCTCATTGCCGTCGGCATCGATGCGCGGCATCAGTTGTGGTGTGGCCTTGATAATGCGCGGTGGGGTCACGGTGATGGCGCCCGTCAGATCGGCATAGTCAAAGCTCTTGCCCAGATCATACTGATAGGTCGGGGAATAGGCCGGCCGCGGAACGCCGGCGATCTTCGGAAAGGCCTTGTCATAGGCTGCCGGAGTCACCAGCGCACCGGACGCAAGCGTCGGATAGATGCTGGGCGGCGG
>DATHLY010000333.1:0-4201 GCA_035487655.1 Rhizomicrobium sp.
ATGCCGTTCGCTGGTTAAGCGATAATCGTTCTGCGCCGGCAGAAATTCTGCCCGCTGGATGGCCCGCACTCCGGCGGGCCATGACACTTAGGGACTGAGCTTCACCGCACCAGCGCCGTAACAGCATACAGAAACGCCGCCCCCAGCAGCGTCGCGACAGTGGTCGAGGGGCGCGGATAGGAGCGGTGGCTTTCCGGCAAGAGCCCGCTTGAGCCGATATGCAGGAAGAAGCCGCAGAACACAGCCAACAGGATCGCCAAAACTCCGGCTTTGGGCGTAATCAGCAGGCTCAAACCGGCGCCCACAACCGGCGCCACGGCATCCAGCGCCAGCCAGCGCCAGGCGAAGCCCCGAGTGCCGCCATTCTTCATCACCACATTCACGGTATTGAGACCGTCGGCGAAATCATGGGCCAACACGGCGGCGGCAACGATCAATCCGATCTCGCGATTGGCCTGCAGCGCCACGCCCAGCGCAAAGCCGTCCAACACGCTATGGGCGGAAAAGCTGGCCGCGCCGATCAGGCCGCGCGCGGGATTGGCCTGGCCTTCGCAGTCATGCCGGGCCACCACCCGGTCCAGCACGGTGTAGAGAAAAAAGCCCAAAGCCGCGAGCGCCAGAAGCGTGCGTGGCTCATAAAGGCCGCGGCCCGCCTCCAGAGCCTCGGGCGCCAGGTCGAAAAAGGCGACGCCGATCACCGCGCCGGCCGAAAAGCCCACCACCAAGGGCAGTTTGCCCTCAAGCTTCAGCGCCAGCGCGCCGCCGGTCATGGTCGCCGTCATCGCGCCAAGCGCGATCAGCAGCACAAGCAGAGCCGTCATGGAAGGACCTTGGAAAACGACGCCTTGCTTATCGCGGCGGCCCCTCTTCCGCAATCGAGCCGGGAGCAATGTTGGGCAATTCGGGATGCGTTTGATTGACCGGAATTACGTCCACCCCCACTTCCACCACATGGTCATGGCCTCCCAGGATGATCCCCGCCACCGGCGCCACATCGCTGTAATCGCGGCCCCAGGAGGCGGTGACATGGCTTTGGCCCACCAGAAGATCATTGGTGGGATCCAAATCCACCCAGCCGAAAGGCGGCGCCCAGATCGAGAACCAGGCATGGCTGGCGTCCGAGCCTAACAGCCGCGGCCTTCCAGGCGGCGGCTGTGTCAGCAGATAGCCCGAAACGTAACGCGCTGGCAGGCCGATGGCGCGCATCGCCGCGATGCCGACATGGGCAAGGTCCTGGCAGACGCCGGCCCTGATCTCGAACACTTTGTCCAGCGGCGTGGAAACGTCGGTGACGGTGGTGTCATAGCGGAAATCCTTATGGATCCGATTCATCAGCTCCATGGCGCCCGCAAGCACCGGGCGTCCCGGCGGAAAGCTGATGGCGCCATAGGAGGCGATGTCGCTGTGAAACCACGTCATCGGAGAATCGAACAGATACTGCACCACATCGCGCTCGTCATCGTCTTGCGGATTTTCCAGCTGCGCGCGCAGCTCTTCCCAAGGCAGGCTCTCGCGGGAGGCGCGTTCAGGCTGGAGTTCTACGGTCACGCGGCTCTCAGCCAGTATTTCCAGATGGGTGTGCGGCCGGTCGATGGAAATCCATTCGCAGGGATTCTGGAAGTAATCCTCCCGCACAACCCGGCTGGCGGCCTCCAGGCTCAATGCCACGCTGCTGTCATGCACGGATTGATAGGGCGTGGCGCGCGGCCGCAAGTGCGCCAAGTGCCAGGAATGGGAAACATCCTGCAGATAGCGATAGCTTGTGCGGTGGCGGACGAGATATTCCATCACCCCTCCACAAAGGCGCCGCTGCCGGTGCGGCTGCGGCTGGCATGCTGGAAATAGGCATCGGCGACGGCGTCGGACAATTCCGCGGCGCTGGAGGTGATGGCGTCGGCCAACTCAATCAGGCCCGGCCGCACCCCGTGCTCGCAAAAGGCCAGCCGCGCCGGATTGGCATCGGCGCACGCCGCGCGCATCTCATGCGCGACAGTGCGCGGCACGTCGCTGCGCTGGGCCAAAGTGATGCGCGGCAATTCCCGCAGATGGCTTTCGATCGCCGCAAGCTGGAAGGCGCAGGAGCGCGGATTGTATTCGTCCAGCAGCAAGAGGTCGACAAAGGGAACCAGCTGGAAGACATTGAGATAGCGCGAGCGATAGGTCATGGCACTGTCCGCGATCTCGAGCAGAATGCGCATGTGCTCGGTTTCCCGCACGTCGGTATGGGCCACCGTTTGGCGCACCAGCCAGGCAAGATGACGGGCGCGTTCCACCCGCCGGCCCAGATCCATGAACAGCCAGTTGGGGCCGCGAGTCATGTTCTCCGCCGACAGGCCCGACAGAGCCGCGGCGCTCCGCACCAGCGAGTCCAGGTAAAAGCGCGCGCCCGCCGCTCCAAAAGTCGCATCCAGCGCCGGCTGATCGCTGTCGGCGGTCAGGGCATGGATGGTACGCCAGGTGTCCAGCGACAGGCGGTCGCGCACATACCAGGCGGTCTGCTCCACCCGCAACAGCAGCCGTTGCAGCCCACGGGAATGGCGCGGGCTGTAGATCAACAGTTGGAGTTCGCGCGCCAGCGCCTCCTCGTCGGCGATCTCTTCGATGGGGGTGTCGCTGGCATGGCTGTAGGGAATCAAGAGCTTGCGCGCGACTTCCAAGGCGGCGGCCGGCTCATCGCTGATCCTGGCAGTCACCGCGCGAAGGATGCGCACAAAGCTTTCGGTGCGCTCGGTATAGCGGCCCAGCCAGAACAGATTGTCCATGGCACGGCTAGGCGCGGATTCGCCATAGCGTTTGATTTCCAGGGTGCGTCCGCCGCCGGCCAGCAGGCTGAAGGTGTCCACCGGACTGGTGGAGAGCACCCAAGCATCCTTGCTGGAAGCGTCCGACTGCATGGACAAAGCGCGCATGGTGTCGTCTGCGGCGACGCGTGTCAGCCCACCTGGCATCACCATCCAGCCATTGGGTGTCCAGGCTGCGAATACGCGCAGGCTTATGGGACGGGCGCCGAATTGCCCCTGCTCGAATACCGGCGCCACGCCCAGGGGAGATATCTCCTGCAACACCATGGTTTCACCGCGCTGCTTGAGCCGGGCAATAGCAATCTCCCGCTCCTGGGCGGTCAGATCGGAACCGAGTTTGGCGCTGGAACGGCGCGAGAAAAGCGGGCGCGCGTCGAAGGCGTCGCGCAGTATCGAATGATCGATCCGCGCCAGGGCCTCCTTGCGGCCCCATTCGGTGCCGCACCAGATGGTGGGGATGTCGGGAATCTTGAGGTCTTCGTCGAGCAGCGCGCGGCAGACATTGGGCAGATAGGCGTCCATGGCGGGAGATTCGATGACGCCGCCGCCCAAGGCATTGGCCAGCACCACGCCTCCCGCGCGAGCCGCTTCCGCCAGGCCCGGCACGCCCAGCGCGCTGTCGCCGCGGAATTCCAGCGGATCGCAGAAATCGGAATCCACGCGACGGAAGATGGCGGCGACGCGTTCCAGACCCGTCAACGTTTTCAGGAACACCTCGCCATTGCGCACCGCCAGGTCATCGCCCTGCACCAGGGTGAGGCCGAGATAATGAGACAGATAGACATGCTCGAAATAGGCTTCGTTATAGGGTCCGGGCGTCATCAGCACCGCGCGGTCGCGGCGCGAAGCGCCCAGGCCTAGGATGCTTTCCTTATAGGCATTGAAGAAGGCCGCCAGCCGCGCCACCCGCATGTCGCCGAAGCTTTCGGGGAAAGTTTGCGAAACCACCAGCCGGTTTTCCAACGCATAGCCCAATCCGCCCGGCGCGTCGGCACGGCTTGCCATCACCTTCCAGGAGCCGTCGGGCCCGCGCGCCAAATCGGCGGTATAGAGATGCACGTGAACGCCGCGCACCGGCTGGGTGCCGCACAGGGGGCGCAGGAATTGCGGATGGCCGGTAACCAGATGCGCGGGCAGCATGCCTTCGCGGATCAACCGCTGAGGACCGTAGATATCGCGCAACAACAGATCGGCCAGCATGGCGCGCTGAATCACGGCCGTCTCGATCGCCTTCCAATCGGCGGGTGACAGGATGAAAGGCACGATGTCCAATTGCCAGGGTCGGGCATGGCCGCCGCGATCGTCATAGACGTTATAGGTGACGCCATTGTCCTGCACGGTGGCGCGAGCCGCGGCCTGGCGGCGTTCAAACTCTTCTGGCGAGAGTTGCGTGAGGGTCT
>DATHLY010000334.1:0-6798 GCA_035487655.1 Rhizomicrobium sp.
GTGGAGCCGAACTCGCGCCTGTCGTGCCAACTCATCTGCAGCGACTCCACCGACGGCATCAAGGTGACGGTGGCGCCTGAGTAACTGGCGCATTTCTTCATTGCTGTAAGCAGGACAGCGTCCTACGCTTTTAGGCGGAAAGGACCCTCCATGCTCGACCGTCGCACCTTGCTTGCATCCACCGCTGCTGTGTCCGCGGCACCTGCCCTTGATGGCTTTTTCGCGCCTTCCAGGGCCGCGCCTTCCAACGCTTCGCCCGGAACGCTGAACGCGCTGTTCGACCAGTTCATGAAGGAGAATTTGGACAATTCTCCCACCGCTGTAACCTCGCTGGGGCTGGATAAGGGCGCGCGTGCGGCTGAGAAAAGCCAGCTTGACGATGCCTCGCCGGGCGGCCTTGCCAAGACCAGGGCCATCACCAAAGGCCAGCTTTCCCGGCTCAAGGCTTTCAACCGTTCCGCGCTCGGTCCCAAGGACCAGGTCAGCTATGACGTCGTTCTTTATGGCCTTGAGAGTCACAATCAAGCCAATACCCGCTTCGCCTATGGCGCGCCCGGTAGCGGCCAACCCTATCAGCTGAGTCAATTGAACGGCATTTACAGCGAGGGCCCTTCTTTCCTCGACACCCAGCACATTATCGAGACCCGGACTGATGCCGAGGCCTATCTGGCGCGGCTGGAAGCCATGGCCACCGTGATGACGCAGGAAATCGAAGCCGCGCGCCATGATATCGGCATGCGCGTGGTGCCGCCCGACTTTGCCTTGGGCAAGACCCTGCTGCAGATGAACAAGCTACGTGCGCCCGCGCCCGACAAAGCCACGCTGGTCGAGTCGCTGGTGCGCCGAACCAGGGAAAAGCACATTTCCGGCGATTGGAACGCCGCCGCCTCCAAGATCATACAGGAAAAAGTCTATCCCGCGCTGGAACGGCAGATCGCCCTGGTCAAGGAGATGCAGAAAAGCGCCGTCCACGATGCCGGTGTGTGGCGGTTGCCGGATGGCGAAGCCTATTACCGCGCTTCGCTCAAGAGCTGGGCCACCACCGACAAGGAGCCTGCAGAGATCCATCGGCTGGGCCTGGAGGTGGTCGCCGATACCACCGCAAGGCTGGATGCGCTGATGAAGACACAGGGCCTCACCAAAGGAAGTGTGGGCCAGCGCCTCAAATCCATGTTCAACGATCCGCGTTTCATCGCCGCCGACACCGATGCCGCCAAGGCCAAGATCATTGCCGATCTCAATGCCAAGGTGGCTCGCGTGCGCGCCAAGCTGCCGCAATGGTTTGGCACCCTGCCTAAGGCCGGAGTGGAGATCAGGCGGGTGCCCAAGGCAATCGAAGCAGCCCGGGCGCTAGGCTATTACAATACGCCCTCGCTGGATGGGAAACGTCCCGGCATCTACTGGATCAACCTGCGCGACCCCAAGGAAACACCCAATTGGACGCTGCCCAGCGTCACCTTCCATGAAAGCATCCCCGGCCACCACCTGCAGCTGGCGCTGCAACAGGAAGCGGGCCTCCCTTTGATCCGCAAAGTGTCCTTCTATTCCGCCTATATTGAGGGTTGGGCGCTTTATGCCGAGGAACTGGCGGTGGAGATGGGAATGTACAAGGACGATCCCCTTGGCCAGATCGGCGAGCTGCATGATGCCATGTGGCGCGGCATCCGCCTGGTGGTGGACAGCGGCATGCATGCCATGAAATGGAGCCGGGAAAAGGCGGTGCGGTATTTCGCCGACACTGCGGGCGATCCCGACAGCGCAGTGATCACCGAAGTGGAACGCTATTGCGTGTGGCCGGGTCAGGCCTGTTCCTACATGCTGGGCAAGCTGGAATTCCTGAAGCAGAGGGAGCGGGCCCGCAAGGCGCTGGGCGCCCGCTTCGACATCCGCAAATTCCATGATGCCATGCTGCTGGACGGCGCCGTGCCCTTGTCGCTGATGGCGGGCCTGGCCGACCGCTATATCGCCTCGGTCTGAGACGGCGGCATGATCGTTCGCGGCCGTCAGCAGGCTCATCCCGACAAGCCCTTTGCGCTGTTCCTGATCGGAATGCGCATCAACAATCTTCTTGCGGTGACCCGCTGGGGACCAGTGGCCAGCGCCATGCCGCGCATGCAGCGGGAACTGGCGAAAAAGCCGGAGGCCGGGCTGTTGTGGCAGCGCAACTTTTTCTCCGGCCGCACGACCTTGAACTTGCAGTATTGGGAGAGCGCGGAAAAACTCTTCGCCTATGCCCAGGACCGCGAGGGCAAACATTTCCCCGCCTGGTCGGACTTCAACCGCAGGGCCAAAGATAACGCTTCTGTCGGCATCTGGCATGAGACCTATATTCTCAAACCTGAGGACTGCGAGAACATCTATCGCGACATGCCGGCATTTGGGCTCGGCGGCGCCATTGGAGTCAGGCCCGCAATCACACGTATGGGTGGCTTGCGCGATCCGTTTAAGCGCAGCTAACTTTTCCCCGAGCTGGGGAATCGATGATCGTCGCGCATGTTTATACCGTTGCTTTCCAAGGCATCGAAGCCCGCGAAGTCGATGTTCAGGTTCATATCGCCGAGACCGGCAATGGTGAGATCACCATTGTGGGCCTGGCCGACAAGGCAGTGGCGGAGAGCCGTGAGCGGGTGCGCGCGGCTCTGTCGGCCATCGGCCTGGCGCTGCCCTTCAAGCGCATCACCATCAATCTGGCGCCCGCAGATATGCCAAAGGAAGGCTCGCATTATGACCTTCCGATCGCGCTAGGGCTGCTCTCGGCGATGGGCGTCTTGCCCGCCAGCGAAATGGCGAATTATGTGGCGTTGGGAGAATTGTCGCTGGATGCGGCGGTGACGCCGGTCGCGGGCGTGCTGAACGCGGCCCTTGCCGCATCGGAGCAGAATCGCGGGCTGATTTGTCCGGCAGGCAATGGCGCGGAAGCGGCCTTTGCGGGCGGCGCCGATATCCTGGCCACGCCCTCGCTGATTGCATTGGTCAATCACATGAAGGGCGCGTCCGTCCTGGCACCGCCGGTGGCCCGGATTGCGGAACGCGCGCGCGCCGTGCCCGACCTGCGCGATGTGAAAGGCCAGGAGAGTGCCAAGCGCGCCTTGGAAATCGCCGCCGCAGGTGGGCACAATTTGCTCATGCTAGGCCCGCCCGGCGCAGGCAAGTCGATGCTGGCCCAGCGCCTGCCCGGCCTGCTGCCGAACTTGGACGCCCGCGAGGCGCTGGAAATCTCCATGATCCAGTCACTGGCGGGCGCGTTGGAGGGCGGCACTATTTCGCGCCACCGCCCCTTCCGCAATCCGCATCATTCGGCGTCCATGGCGGCGCTGGTGGGTGGCGGGCTGAAAGTGAAGCCCGGCGAGGTTTCCTTGGCGCATCTCGGTGTGTTGTTCCTGGACGAGCTGCCGGAATTCCAGCGCGCGGTTCTGGACAGCCTGCGCCAGCCGATCGAAACGGGCGAGGCGGTGGTGGCGCGCGCCAATGCGCATGTGCGCTATCCGGCGCGGTTTCAATTGGTGGCGGCGATGAATCCCTGCCGCTGCGGGTATCTGAGCGATCCGGGACAGGCGTGCGGCCGCGCCCCCAAATGCGCCAGCGATTACCAGTCGCGCATTTCAGGGCCCTTGTTCGACCGCATCGACCTGCATGTCGAAGTCGCGGGCGTTTCGGCAAGCGACCTTTCCCTGCCGCCGTCCGCCGAGGGAAGCGCGGACGTGGCGGTGCGGGTGGCCAAAGCGCGTTCCATCCAGCGCGAACGATTTGCCCAACATCGCATTCGCACCAATGCCGAGGCTGAAGGCGAATTGCTGGACGCCATCGCCACGCCGCAAGCGGCGGGCGCAAAGCTTTTGAGCGAAGCGGCGGAACGCATGAAGCTTTCGGCGCGCGGCTATCACCGGGTGTTGAAAGTGGCGCGCACGATCGCCGACTTGGCCGGCGCCGCCACGGTAGAAAAGCCGCATGTCGCCGAGGCGCTCTCCTATCGCCGCCTCACCCACTTGGCGTGAATATTTTCTCTGTGGATTTGCAGTCGGATTTCCTGGGAAATGTCAGCTTCCCTGCGCCGGCCGCCATCAGCGTGAGCGGCAGGTTGGGAGGAGAAATCGGTCCCTGGGGGCACAAGGTCACCCAGGCGGTCAGCATATCCTCGCCATCCCGCATCAATTCAAACAGGGCATGAAAGAACTTGCCAAAGGCCTGCCCCTTTCGCTCCAAAGTGACCACGACATTGGCTTTGAGCGGCCGCTTGGCGAGCAAAACTTTTTTGGCGGCCAGAATCGGCGTGGGAGAAGCCAAGATGACGATGGGCGCCCGCGTTATATGCGCGAGCTCGGCACTCGCTCCTGTCTCATCTCTCGGAACGCAGCCATCCTCGCTAAGGGCGGCATAAACAAACAAGACTTCCGCCGCCGGCAGAGGAAGCGCCGAGGATTTGTGGACCACCTCAAAAAGAGAAGAAAGATTGGCCGCATCCTCGGCCAGCAGGGGAGCGTGCGCGTTTCCGGAAAGGTTGCCGAAACCCAGCGCCAACGGAATCTTCTGCGTCATCAAATCGATCGGGTCTTAGCTTGTCGGGCCTGGGGCGTTCGGGGCTTATCGGGACTGAGCAGGCCGTTGGCGATTCCGACTGGATTTTATCAGTACACATTCTAGTTTCCGTCGCGGTGATTTCGACAACCGGTGTCGTAAGCTTTGCCAAGGGAAAATTTTTGGGCCAAATGCCCCAGCTCATGCGTGCAAACGCGCTGGAAGGCCAGCAGTGGAGCGCCGATTGACCGATCGTCAGCCGATGTCGGCTTCATTGGCGATTCAAGGTTCGGGTTCGTCTTCGCTTAGCAGCTCGCCCAAGCGATCGAGTTTCTTTTCCAGCGCGGGCCGTTGCTCGTCGATCCAATCCTTGAGCACCATGAAGCCGGATGCGTCGAGCATGCAGATCCTGACCCTGCCGCTCTTTTGGGTTTTCACCAGCCGGCCCTTCTTCAGCACCTTGAGGTGCTGGCCCACCGCCGTGAGCGAAACATTCAGCGGTTCGGCCAACTTGGATACCGACATCGGGCCATGGCTCAGTCTTTCGACCATGGCCCGGCGGGTGGGATCGCCCAAAGCGTGCAGGATGGTGTCGATCTTGATGGCGGGCATCTTTCAGCTGAGCAGATCTATGTCTAAGCGGGCCAGCACATCTCGCCAGCCTTTCTCGCGCAATTCCGGACCGTCGGCACCTTCAAAGAAGGCATCCTGATGCGTGCAGATCAGATCGCAACCCTGGGCGGTGGGAAGACATTCGATCGTGACCAGGGAGGCCGAGAACCGCCGGCCTTCGAACGACATGGATGAGGCCGTGACGATGCGCCGGTTCGGCACGATGTCCTGGAATGTTTCCTGGTTGGTGATCAGCGCGCCGGGGAAAGGCGCGTTGGCGCCCAGCCGGTAGGCAAGGGTTTCGCTGCCGCCCGGGCGGAAGTCCATTTCGAACCTCTCCACCACATTGCCGGACCGTTCGCCATACCAGCGGCGCTTCTTGGCCGGCTCGGAGAAGGCGGCGAAAACAACCTCCACGGGCTTGGGATAACTCTTTTCGACGATGGCGGTGGCGTGGATCACACAGGGCTAGGTCATGGATCGGCTCCTTGGGAAACTAGCGTGGATTCCTTCATAACGATTTGAAAGAACAAAGTATTTATTGCATCATATACTGAATTGATAACTTCAGTATTTGTCACAAGCAACGAATTATCAAGTATACACTTCAGTATTTTCGCACTGCACCGGGGAACTTGCCTGGAACCTCCACGTTCCGCCTCTCGTTGTTGTTCCAGAACTGGAGAACGTCATGAAACCGATCGCAATGCTGGGTGTGGTGCTCATCGTGCTGGGCATTGCCGGGCTGTTCCTGAGCCACGTCACCTGGACCGAGACCAAGCCGGTGGTGAAGCTCGGGCCCTTGCAGGTCAATTCCCAGGAAGACCACACCGTCTGGATTCCCACCGCCGCCGGCGTGGCCGCCGTTCTGGCGGGCGTCGGGCTGGTCTTTGCCGGAAAGCGCGCCGCGTAAGTCCTGGCGCTCGCATCTCGCAGTCGCGAAGCGGGGCTTGCGTGACTTGAGGGCGTGAATTGCGGCCCGTCACACTTCCCGCCTATCATCTCCCCATAAATCTACGGGGAGAAAACAATGCAATCCTTCTTCAAGATCAGCGCTGGCGCCGTTGTGGCGGTTGCCCTTGGCGCTGCCGGTTTCGCAGCTCTTGCCCAGAACGATCCCAAGATCGGCACGACCACCAATGATCCCGTGGGTCCGGTGCCCGATCCCACCCATGTGCCCGTGACCCTGAATAAGGACATCAAATGCACCGGCCAGGTCGGCAAGCAGCAGACCTGCATCCTGTATGGCGATCCCAGTAAGGAAGGTCCCTATACGGTGATGTACAAATGGTATCCCGGCAACTTCTCCAAGCCGCATTTCCACGACAAGGAACGCTGGGCCTATGTGATCTCGGGCACGTGGTGGGTGAGCACGTCCAATGTCTATGACGAGCGCACCACCTATCCCGTGCGCGCCGGCACCGTGGCCATCGACACTCCCAACACCGTGCATTGGGACGGTGCGCGAGTGGGCGAAAAGGAGCCGGCCGTCCTGATCCTGTCGGGCATGGGTCCGGTGAAAACCATCCAGGTGGACGAGAACGGCAAGCCCAAGCCACCCACTCAATAAGGGAGAAGAAAGATGCGCTTGATTCTTTCACTCGCGGCGGCGGGCCTGCTGTTGACCGCACCAGCTTTTGCGGAAAGTCAGCAACAGCTCTTGAACCAAGG
>DATHLY010000335.1:0-10576 GCA_035487655.1 Rhizomicrobium sp.
CTGAAATTTCACGCGCTCACCCGCAATGAAAGGGCGGTTTTGCCAAAAGGGCAGATAAAGACCAGCCGCGGCTTGGTTTGCCAGCCAATTGGAATTGCTGCGCCGATCGCTGGCACGGTCAAGCGGATTGCCGGAAAACGGAATTGATTTCATCCGCGATTCTTACGGCCAAAATTTGTGCAATGAAACCAGCAATTCCCGATACGGCACAGGGTTCTTAAATCTCATTTTACCGAGTTGCCGTTAAAAGCACACCATGATCCGGGTTCTAGGCTGCATATTCCAGCAACATGATCTGCGGCTCGTCCTGGTGGCGGCGGTATTGTGCGCGCTTGCTTGCGCCACCGCCGTTTCGATGATCGCTCGCGCCCGCGTGGCATCCGGCCGCGCGCGCATGACATGGCTGGCGGGAGCCGGCACGGTTGCCGGCTGCGGTATCTGGGGAACGCATTTTGTCGCCATGCTGGCTTATCACGCCGGCCTTCCTATCGCTTTCTCGCCCGGACTCACCATTCTGTCGGCCGTTATTGCCATGATCCTGTGCGGCGCGGGTTTCGCGCTGGCGCTTTATGTCAGCGGCGCTGTGGGCGGCATGGTAACCGGCATCGCCATATCTGCGATGCATTACACCGGCATGGCGGCGGTCGAGTTGCCGGCTCGTGCCGTCTGGGACACGGCCTATGTCACGGCCTCGGTGCTGATCGGCGTGTCTTTGTCGGGTTTGGCGTTGCATTTCGCCATCCGCCGCAGAAGCCCCGCTGATTATGTGCTAGGCGCGGGGCTTTTTCTTTCCGCCATTGTGGGCCTGCATTTCACCGCCATGGCGGCGGTGATTTATGTTCCGGACGGCGTGCCGCACTTTTCCGATGCCCTGATGAACCCCTTCGCCTTGGCGGTGGTCGTGGCGGCCGGCGCGGCCTTCATCGTGGCTCAGGCGCTGATCGTGGCAATTATCGACCGTCATCTGGAAGCCCGCGCCAAGGGCGAAGCCCAGCGCATGCGCGATCATATTGTCGAGTTGGAAACCACGCAGTTGGCGCTGAAAAAGACATCGAGCGAATTGTCGGCGGCGTTGGAGGCGGCACAGGCCGCCAGCACCTCCAAATCCGCCTTCCTGGCGTCAATGAGCCATGAATTGCGCACACCTCTGAACGCTGTGCTGGGCTTTTCGGACGCCATGCAGCAGGAAATGTACGGACCGCTGGGCTCGCCGCGCTACAAGGAATATCTTTGCAACATCCATAACAGCGGAAGCCATCTCTTGTCGCTGATCAATGACATTCTGGACATTGCCCGCTTCGACGCCGGGCGCGGCGAGCTACAGGAAGAAACCTTCGATCCGGCGATACAGATCGCCGACACCATCAAGATGATGACCGCCCAGGCCGCCAAGGCCAAAGTGGCGTTGATGGGCGAGATCGCGTCCGACCTGCCTTGTCTGAAGGGCGACCAGCGCCGCATACGTCAGGTGCTGCTTAATCTGCTGTCCAATGCCCTGAAATTCACGCCGTCCGGCGGCAAGGTCACGCTTCGCGTGTTTCGCTCGGAGCAGGGTCTTGTGTTGCAGGTAACCGATACCGGCATCGGCATTGCGCCCAGCGATTTCCATAAGGCGCTTGAGCCGTTCGGCCAGGTGGATTCCTCCCTGGCCCGCAAATATGACGGCATCGGGCTGGGACTTCCGCTGACCCGCCAGATGGTGGAACTGCACGGGGGCAGCCTGGACCTGGACAGCGTTGTGGGGCACGGCACCACCGTGAGCATCACCTTGCCAGCTTGGCGGCTGGTAACCCGGGCCGAAGTGGCGGCTTAAAGACCGACTCGCAATTTCCGGGTCAAAAGCCTATATCCCCGTCCGGAAGTCCGGTGCGGACGGACCTGTCGCCAACCCGGTCAGGTTCGGAAGAAAGCAGCCGTAACGAATTCGGTCCGGGTCGTGCCGGGCTTCCACCTTGCCAATTGTCAGGTCGGGAACGGCGAGGGCGGCAGTCAAGCCGCCCGAGCGCCGTAACGAATCCGACATGGGTCGGCGGGCTTCCTCCTTCAGTCAGGTCTGGAAGGGTGAGGGCGGCGTTCAGCCGCCCGAGCGCCATACCGAATCTGCTGCGGGTCGTTCCGGCTTCCACCTTTCCACAACAACCAGCCAAATCCGCATAGGCCTGCTCTCTATTTTTGGTCGCGACCTGCTCGCGCCTACGCTCCTGCTTGCTATAGTCCCGCCATGGCCCAGCCCTACCGCGTCCTTGCGCGCAAATACCGTCCCAGCGACTTCACCGGCCTGATCGGGCAGGAGGCGCTGGTGCGCACCCTGTCCAACGCCTTTGCCACCGGGCGCATCGCCCATGCCTTCATGTTGACGGGGGTTCGCGGGGTGGGAAAGACCACCACCGCCCGCATCATCGCCCGCGCGCTGAACTGCATTGGTCCAGACGGCAAGCGCACCGAGCCCACCATCCATCCTTGCGGGAAGTGCGAGCCCTGCGTCTCGATCTCGGAATCGCGCAATGTCGATGTCCAGGAAATGGATGCGGCGTCGCGCACCGGCATCGACGACATCCGCGAGATCATCGAAGGCGTGCGCTATGCCCCCGTCGCGGCCCGCTACAAGGTCTATATCATTGACGAAGTCCATATGCTGTCCAAGCAGGCCTTCAACGGCCTGCTCAAGACGCTGGAAGAGCCGCCGCCGCATGTGAAATTCGTCTTCGCCACCACCGAGATCCGCAAGGTCCCGGTGACGGTGCTGTCGCGTTGCCAGCGCTTCGACCTGCGCCGCATCGACAGCCAGGAACTCGCCCTTTATTTGGCGACACTCGCGGAGAAAGAGAAGGTGAAGGTCGAGGAAGGCGCGCTCGCCCTGATTGCCCGCGCCGCCGAAGGTTCGGCCCGCGATGCGCTGTCGCTGCTGGATCAGGCCATTGCGCATGGCGAAGGTGAGTTGATCACGGCGGAGACGGTGCGCCAGATGCTGGGCCTGGCCGACCGCGGCCAGGTACTGGACATTTTCGAAAAGCTGATGAACGGCAAGATTTCCGAAGCGCTCACCGATCTGCAGACCCTGTATGACGCCGGCGCCGATCCGCTGGCGGTCATGCAAGACTTGCTCGAAACCACCCATTTCCTGACGCGGGTGAAGGTGGCGCCCGCGGCGCAAGGCTTTTTCGACGGCGGCTCGGGTGAGGCCAAGCGTGCCGCCGACTTGGCCGCCAAGCTTTCGGTGGCCGCGCTGACAAGGGCCTGGCAGATCCTGCTCAAGGGCCTGTTCGAAGTGCGCGATGCCACGCGTCCCATTTCGGCTTGCGAGATGGCGCTGATCCGCCTGGCCTATGCCGCTGAGCTGCCCCCCACCGACAAGTTGGTGAAGGATCTGCTCGACGGCGGTGCCGCGCCATCGCCGCGCTCACCTTCTCCCCCTCCCTCTGCGGGAGGGGGTACGCGCGCGACAGCGCGGATGGGGGAGGGCGTGGCGGCGACGCGTCCAGTACCCCATTCGATCCCTGAAGGCGCTCCAACCGCTGTCCTTCGCGGCATGGAGGACATTGTGGCGCTGTGCGAGCCACGTTCGGAACTCAGGGTCAATCTGGAGCACAACGTCCATCTGGTTCATCTGGAGCCGGGACGAATCGAAATCCGCCCGACGGCGCGCGCGCCGCGTACGCTGGCCAATGACCTTCAGACCAAGCTGGCTGCCGTCACCGGCGAGCGCTGGACCGTTTCCATCGCCAGCCAGGGCGGCGCGCCGACGCTTGCCGAACAGAAACTGGCTGCCAAGACAGCGCGTTTCGAGGCTGTGGCGCAGGAGCCGATGGTGCGCGCGGTGTTGGACCGATTTCCCGGAGCGGAAATCGTGGCGGTGCGGGAGGTGGTAGGCGAGGATGTCGCTGCGCCGATGCCGGATGCGGACGAAGAATGAGAACTCATGCTGTCATCCCCGGCGAACATCGCGGCGCCAGCCGCGATGTGAGGGAAGGGGACCCAGGTGGAGAGACTAGGTCCGGTCCAGCCACCTGGGTTGTTCGTACGCTGTCGCTACGAACCCCCTCGCGAAGCTGTCGCTTCGCTCAGCCGGGAATGACAAGGGCGGTGTAATGCCCGCAATCGGTTCCGAGATCGAGCGCCTGATCCAGCTTCTCGCCAAATTGCCGGGGCTCGGTCCCCGCTCGGCGCGGCGCGCGGCGCTGGCCTTGCTCAAAAAGCGCGACACTTTGCTCGAGCCCCTGGCCGACAGCCTGCGCGAGGCGGCCGACGCCATCCTGGCTTGTGAAGTGTGCGGCAATCTGGATACGCAGAGCCCTTGCGCCATCTGCAGCGACCCGCGCCGCGATCCGCATATTCTGTGCGTGGTGGAGGATGTCGCCGATCTGTGGGCGTTGGAGCGGGCCGGGGTGTTCCGTGGCCGCTATCATGTGCTGGGTGGCGCCTTGTCGGCGCTGGATGGCGTCACGCCGGAGCGGCTAAACGTTGCGCCCTTGTTGGAACGCGTCAAGAGCGGTGTGGACGAGGTGATCTTAGCCATGAATGCGACTGTCGAGGGCCAGACCACGGCGCATTATCTGATGGATTTGCTGGGCGGGATTAAAGTCACGCGCCTGGCGCATGGCGTGCCGGTGGGCGGGGAGCTGGATTATCTGGATGAAGGCACCTTGAGCGCAGCCTTCAAAGCGCGCCGTTCTCTCTAACGCAGCTGTTGCGGCGCTTCCGGGGAAGCCAGCTCCACCTTTTCGATCCTTTCCGCCCGTCCGGTGATCTTGTTTGTCGACACCAGGATGTTCTTGATGTCGGCATCGGCCTGGTTGAAATGGGTCTGCAGCTTGCTGACCCGCTCCCCCAACAACCGGACGTCGTTCAGGAGGGCGCCCACTTCCTGTTTGATCAAATCGGCCTGCTCGCGCATGCGCGCATCCTTCATCACCGTCCGGATGGTGTTGATCGCCAGCATGAGGATGTTGGGCGACACCACGATCACATTGGCGCGATGGGCCTTCTGGATAACGTCCGCGAAGCCGTCATGCAGATCGGCATAAAGGGACTCGGAGGGCACGAACATGATCGCCGGCGTCTGCACCTCGCCCGGGATCAGGTATTTTTCCGCAATGTCGCTCACATGCTTGCTCACCGTGGCGCGCACCTGAGCCGCGGCCGCCCGCTTTTCTTCCTCGGTCACGGCAGTGCGCAACAGATCGAACCCTTCCAGCGGAAATTTGGAGTCGATCACCAGCAGCGCCTTGTTGCCGGGAATGCGGATGATGCAGTCTGGCCGGTTCCGGTTGGAAAGGGTGAACTGGAAGTCGTAAAGCGTTGAGGGCAGGCCGTCGCGGACAATCTCTTCCATCTGCGCCTGGCCGAAGGCGCCGCGGGCCTGCTTGTTGGTAAGCACTTGCTGCAGGGACACGACCTGACCGGAAAGGGCGGAGATGTTCTTCTGCGCCTCGTCAATCACCGTCAGCCGCTCGCCGATGCCCGCGATTGTGGCGGCGGTCCTGGTGGCGCTGTCGGTGAGGTTTTCGCCCACGCGCTTCTCCAGCGCCTCCAGCCGCTCGCCCAACAGGCGCGTCAGGGCTTCCTGTGCCGCCACCGTCTGGGTGAACTGACCGCCGATTTCACCCTGCTTGGCCAGAAGCGTGTCCAGCCGGGGGTCTGGCCCGGCCGGTTCCACAGGCGCGGTTTCGGGACGAACAAGGGCCAGGATCAGCGCCGCCAGAACCACGGCCACCGCCAACACTATCAACGCCAACTCCATGAATCCTTGCCCCCCGGAATACTTGCCCGCCAGAATCCTTGACCGTGAAGCTGGGCAGCCTTATCTCCAGCCCATGACCTTGCGCCCCATTCTTACCGCCCCCGATCCGCGTCTCCAAGCCGTCTCCACCGACGTGGTGAACGTGGATGCCGAGATCCGCAAGCTGGTCGACGACATGGCCGAGAGCATGTACGAGGCCTCCGGAATTGGACTGGCGGCGGTGCAGGTCGGGGTGCCCAAGCGGGTGATTGTGATCGACCTGGACCAGAAAGAGGGCAAGAAGAATCCCCGCGCCTTCATCAATCCCAAGATACTCTGGGCTTCGGAAGAAACCGCGGTGTTTGAGGAAGGCTGCCTGTCGGTCCCGGAAATCTGGGACGATGTCGAACGCCCCGCCCGCATCAAGGCAGAGTATTTGGACCGCGATGGCGTCAAACAGACGCTGGAGGCCGACGGCATGCTGGCGACCTGCCTGCAGCATGAGATGGACCACCTGAACGGCGTCTTGTTCATCGACCATCTCTCGCGGCTGAAGCGTTCCATGGCGATCAAGAAACTCACCAAGGCCAAGAAGCTCAAAGTGTCTGCCTGATCGCATGACCTTGCGATTGGCAAATGCTCGCCCCTCGGCCGTACGCTGCCGCTACGGCCTTATTGAGCAGGGAGCTGGTTGATGGTCTTACGGCTCATGCTCGCCTCGCCCCGGCCCTACGCTGTCGCTAGGGCCTTGTCGACGAGGGAGAAAATTTAGATGGCATTACGGCTCGCATTTATGGGCACTCCTGACTTCGCGGTGCCCACGCTTGCCGAACTGATCGCCCAGGGTCACGATATCGCCGCCGTCTACTCTCAGCCGCCGCGCCCAAAGGGCCGTGGCATGGCGTTGGAACCGGGTCCGGTCCATGCCTTTGCCGCGCGCGCCAAGCTTGTCGTCCGCACGCCGCTGTCGCTGAAAACTACCGAGGAACACGCGGCCTTTGCGGCTCTGAATTTGGACGCCGCCATTGTCGTCGCCTACGGGCTGCTTTTGCCCAAGGCGATCTTGGAGGCTCCCAGGCTGGGTTGCTTCAACCTGCACGGGTCGCTTCTGCCGCGCTGGCGGGGCGCGGCGCCGATCCAGCGCGCGGTAATGGCGGGTGACGCCGAGACCGGCGTGATGGTAATGCGGATGGAAGAAGGCCTGGACACCGGCCCGGTACTGATGGCTGAGCGCGTGGCGGTGGGGCGCAAGACTTCGGGGGACCTGGCCGCCGAATTGTCGCGTCTGGGCGCCGACTTGATGGTGCGTGCGATGGGCGCGCTGGAGCGAGGCGCGGTCACGCCCCAACCCCAATCCGAGCAGGGCGTCACCTATGCCAAGAAAATCTCGAAGGACGAGGCACGCATCGACTGGTCCAAAAGCGCCGGCGAGATCGACTGCCTGATCCGCGGGTTGGCGCCGGTGCCGGGTGCCTACACCGAGGTCAAGGGCGAAAGGCTGAAAGTTCTCTATGCCATGCCGGTAAATGACCGCGGAGAAGCAGGGGAAGTAATCACCGACGATCTGACGGTCGCTTGCGGGGAAGGCGCTTTGAAGCTGTTGAAAATCCAGCGCGCCGGCAAGGACGTGATGGAAGCGCGCGAATTGCTCAGAGGTTTTCCCCTGCCGCCCGGCAGCAAACTCGGCTGATGCGGCGCTTCCGCCTCACACTCGAATATGACGGCTCGCCCTTTGCCGGCTGGCAGCGCCAGGACAATGGGCCTTCCGTACAAGCCGCGCTGGAAGATGCGCTGGAAAAACTGTCCGGTGAGCGCGTGACGGTGACGGGCTCGGGCCGCACGGATGCGGGGGTGCATGCGCTAGGACAGGTGGCGCATTTCGACCTGGAAAAGGATTTCGAGTCTGGCAAGATTCGCGATGGGCTCAATCACTTTCTGCGCCCCAATCCGGTCGTGGTGCTGGATGCGGAAATTGCCGAAGCCGACTTTCATGCCCGGTTTTCCGCGCGCAGCCGGCATTACTGCTTTCGGATTCTCAACCGCCGCAGCCCGCCGGCCTTGGACTCGAGGCGGGTTTGGCATGTCAGCGCCCGGCTGGACGCCGATGCCATGCATGCGGCGGCACAGGTCCTGGTCGGCCAGCATGATTTCACCACCTTCCGTGCCGCCGAATGCCAAGCTCAGTCGCCAGTCAAGACTCTGGACAGGCTGGATGTTAGCCGCCGTGGCGATGAAATCCATATTGAAGCCTCGGCCCGTTCCTTCCTGCATCACCAGATCCGCTCCTTTGCCGGCACCTTGAAGCTGGTGGGCGAAGGCAAATGGACGAACGGCGATGTCGCGGATGCCTTGTCTGCCAAGAACCGCGCGCGCTGCGGGCCGGTCTCACCGCCGGATGGGCTGTATCTGGTGAGAGTGGAGTATTAGGGCGCGTCTTTTAACCGCTGAATTGTCATCCCCGGCGAGCAGGAGCGTTAGCGAGTGCGAGGGAAGGGGATCCAGGTGTCGGACACCGATAGATTCTTAGCACCTGGGTCCCCTTCCCTCGCTCCGTGCTTCGCACGTCGCTCGCCGGGGATGACACCGGAGTTTAAAGATCCACCAACGCCACCATTCCCGGATCGATCGGCTCGCCCAGGAAAATCTCGCCCAGATGGGCAAAACGTCCAGGCGCGTCGGTGGCCAAAAAGCGTGACGCCTGGGTGCTGCCTTCATGCAGTAGGGACTTTTCCCGCAGGACTTTTTCAACCACCGCGGCGGTGGTCTCGGCGCTGTCGATCAGCACGATGCCAGAGCCCGCGATTTTGGCGATGGTCTGTTTCAGCACCGGGAAATGGGTGCAGCCCAACACCAGCCCGCGCGGATGCGGTACGGTGGCGAGCAAGGGGTCGAGATAGCGGCGCGCCGCCAATTCGGTGATGGGGCCGTCACGCAGACCTTCTTCCGCCAGCGCCACGAACAAGGGGCAAGCCTGCTGGACGACCGGCATTTGCGGGGCGCGCTCCTGGATGGCGCGAACATAGGCGCCGCCCTTGACCGTGCCTTCCGTTGCTATCACCGCAATGGGACCTTCGGGAGCGGCTGCCACGGCGGCCTCGGCACCCGGCTCGATCACCCCCACCACGGGCAGTGGCGCAAGCATTTCCGTCAGCGTGGGCAGCGCGGCGGCGCTGGCAGTGTTGCAGGCCACCACCAGAAGCTTGATGTCATGAGCCATCAGCGCGGCGCTGGCCTTCACCGCATAACGTGTCACGGTGTCGGCACTTTTGGTGCCGTAGGGAAGCCGCGCCGTGTCACCGAGATAGACAAAGGATTCCGTCGGCAGCCGCGCCTTGAGCGCGCGCATCACCGTGAGCCCGCCCATGCCGGAATCGAAAATGCCGATAGGGTTCAAAACGGCGGTTTCGCGAAATAGGCCGAAAGCAGCGCGGCATAGATGTCGGTCAGGGCCGCGATCTCCGCCACCGGCACGCATTCATCGGCCTTGTGCATGGTGGCGCCCGCCAAGCCCAGTTCCACCACCGGGCAGGCCTCCTTGATGAAGCGCGCATCCGATGTGCCGCCGCTGGTGGAGAAGAACGGCACCTGGCCGGTGATGCCCGATATGGTGTCGCTGATCAGCTGCGTGAACTTGCCCGGCGCGGTGAGAAAGGAGACGCCGCTGGTCTGGGAGGTGACGGTGATCTCGCAGCCGGATTCCTGCGCGATCATGGAGGCGCGGTCCTTGACCCAATTGGTCAGGCTTTCCGGCGTGTGCTTGTTGTTGAAGCGGATGTTGAAGGCGGCCCGTGCCTCGGCCGGGATCACATTGGTGGCGTCGTTGCCCACATCCACGCTGGTAAAGGACAGCGTGGAGGGATCGAAATGCTCGCTGCCCTTGTCCAGCCTATGGGTCGCCAATTGGGTAACCAGCTCGGCCAGAGCGGGAATGGGATTCTTGGCCTTTTGCGGGTAACCGACATGGCCCTGCACGCCTTTGACCAGCAGTTTGAAATTGATCGAACCGCGGCGGCCGATCTTCAACGTGTCTCCAGCCCGGCCGGCGGATGTGGGCTCGCCCACGATGCAATGGTCGATTTTTTCGCCGCGCGCCTTCAGCCACTCCAGCACCTTGACCGTGCCGTTGACGGCTAAGCCCTCTTCGTCGCCGGTGATCAACAGGCTGATGGAGCCTTTAAATGTTTCCGGCGGCTTGCCGATCCGGGCCGCCGCCGCGACAAAGGCGGCGATAGCCGATTTCATATCGGCAGCGCCCCGGCCATAAAGCCGCCCGTCCTTGACTTCCGCCGCAAAGGGATCGGCGCTCCAGCCATCGCCGACCGGCACCACATCACTATGGCCGGCAAAGCAAAAGTGGGGCGCGGCATCGCCCAAACGGGCATAGAGATTGTCCACCTCGCCAAAGGGCAGGCGATGGGTGACAAAGCCCAGCTCCTTGAGCACCGCTTCCAGCACGTCCAGGGCGCCCGCATCCTTCGGTGTCACCGAAGGACGCCGGATCAGGGCTTGGGCCAGCGCCAGCGCGTCTATCTCTACTTTATTCGTTGAAGTGGACATCAATCCCGCAACAATTCGTTGATCGAAGTCTTGGCGCGGGTCTTCTCGTCCACCCGCTTGACGATGACGGCACAATAGAGATTGGGACCGTTGCCCCCCTCCTTATTGTTTGAGGGCATCGAACCCGACACAACCACCGAATAGGGCGGCACCTTACCCAGATGCACTTCGCCGCTGGCGCGGTCCACGATCTTGGTCGAGGCCGACAGATAGACGCCCATCGACAGCACACTGCCTTCGCCCACGATCACGCCTTCGGCGACTTCGGCGCGGGCGCCGATGAAGCAATTGTCCTCGATG
>DATHLY010000336.1:0-6410 GCA_035487655.1 Rhizomicrobium sp.
CTTGACGCTGGTGAAATAGTCCGGCGGCAGGTCGTCGCCCAACCCGTCACGCTCATTGGTGGTGACATAGAGCGTGTTGGTGCCCGGAGCGAAGGCGATGCCCACCGGATTGCGGATGCCGCTGGCGAATTCGCTCATGCTGCCGTCGGCATTGATCTTGAAAACCTGCGCGCCCGGCTTGAAGTCCGAAATATTGTCCCTGGACCCGAACGCCAGATAGAGCCCGCCATCCGGACCGAAGGCGATGTTGCGCGTGACATGGCCGCCATTGGGGCGCAGGTCCGCCACCTTGGTGGTGACCTTTTCGGGCGTACCGGCGGTGGTCTGCCCGTCCTTGTAGGGAAAGCGCCAGATGCCGCGCAGGTCGCCGACATAGAGATAGCCTTCATGAAAGGCCAAACCATGCGGATAGACAAACCCGGCCGACGCAGGAAGAAAGGTGAAGGTCTTGTCCGCCTTGCCGTCGCCGTTTGAGTCGCGCAGCACGGTGATCTTGCCGCCGGTCTTGCCATTGCCCGTGGGGGGCTCAGCCAGAAAAACGTCGCCATTGGGCGCCACTGCCGGCCAGCGGGCATTTGTCAGGCCCTCGGCAAAGACGGAAATCTGAAACCCCTTGGGAACTTCCGGCACAGCGCCTGCCGGGCGAGGGACGGCGGTGGATTCATTTGCGACCCCCGGCGTGGCATAGGGCTTGGCCAAACTTGCCGGGGAAATGGCGAATTTCTGGCCTGGATGGTCGGCCGCCAAAGCCGCGGTCGCCGCCAACAACGCCCCCGTTGCACTCAAGATCATCGCTCCAATTTTGGTCATTTGCCGCTCCCGTTAAAATTCGATTTACCAATCCAGCGCTTACTGGTCCCCACTACCGAAGCTTATCTGGTGCCGGGATGCGCCTTCGCCCCATTGTTCTTGTTATCGCCGCCCTGGTTGCCACCCTGGCCGGAGCGAGTGTTCCCGTGCACGGCGAGGATGCCCCCAAAGCCCAGAAAGCGCCAGAGCACAAAACCACCCAATCCAAAAGCTACGTCCAACTGGACCCCATCTACACAACCATTGTGGCGGATAATCGGTCTGCCGGAATGCTCATGGTGGGCGCCGGCTTGGACGTGCCCGATGACAAGCTCCGAGACGAAGTCACCCGCTCCATGCCGGTGCTGCGCGACGCCTATATCCGCAACCTGATGAATTTCACTGCCAATGTCGTGCGCACCGACAGCCAGCCGGACGTGGGCCTGATCGCAGATCGGCTGCAGGCGGTGACGGACCGGGCGCTGCGGAAAAAGGGCGCCAAGGTCCTTTTGGCGCAGGTCGCCATAAGAGTGACTTCTAAGTGAGTTTCTGACTCCTGCCGGTCCGGCCTCGCACCTAGCGGTGCTCGGCGGGCTTGCGTTCGCCGCAAGATGCTTGGACGGGTCCGTGTAACGAGAATAATCTGCGCCCGGCATGGATTCGCCCGCGGCTCCCATGACTTGGTCAAGGCCCGTCAGCACATGGCTGGCGCCGGCCCTGCTGCTGGCGCTGGGCGTTTTTGTCATTCTGTTCGACGGCCTGGGAATCGAATCAGGTTTGAGCAATCGCCTGTTCGATGCCTATCAGCGCCATGCGGCCAGGCCTTTTTCCGATCTGGCCATAGCCGACAGCGGGACCATGTCTGTCCGGGTGTTGGAGCTGCCCTCTTTCGACGAAGACCGGCTGGTCCAAGCCATCCGCACCCTTACCGCTCAGGGTGCTCGGATCATCGTCTTCACCGCGCCGGTCCAATTCGGACCTTCGCCCCAAAGCTTGTCGGCGCGCTTGCCGCCCGGCAGCGATGCGGCGCGCGCCGCGCTGGCCGCGCTTCCCGAGCCGGGACATGAACTGGCCCAGGCCATCGCCGAAACCACGGCGGTGCTGCCGGTCGTGCTGGGCCGGCCCGGCCGCACGCCTCATGTCAAAGCACGCTTTGTCTATCGCGGCACCCGTGATCCTTTCGGATTTGCGCCACGCTTCGCCGCTGCCGACGCTCCATCCGCCATGCTGGAAAAAAGCGCCGCGGGCCTGGCCGCCGCCAATTTGGAGCAAGACCGTGACGGCGTGGTGCGCCGCGCAGCCCTAGGATTCCGCCTGGGCACGGGCCTGGTTCCCGGCATGGCGGCGGAAGTGTCGCGCCTGGTCGTGGGGCAGGCCGACCTCACCGTGGTCAGTGATGAGCACGACCCTCTGAGCTTCCTCTCCGGTATCGGCATCGCCGGCTTGGAAACGCCCAAAGGCCAGCTGCCCACCGACAAAGGCGGCCAGGCATGGCTGCGCTATGCCGCCGAAACGAGCGTGCGCCTGCTCGACCCCCATGCCCTGGGGGCTTCGTCCGTGAAAGGGGCGATTGTGGTGATTGGGTTGCAAGGCAAGGTGGTGCAAACGCCGCTCGGTCCCGCCAGCACCGCCAGCGTAATCGCGGACTCCATCGAAAATCTTTTGGGGAACACCGCGCTGGCGCGTCCCAGCTGGGCCAAGTTGGCGGAAGCCTTGTTCTTGGCCGGGATCGGCGCGGCGATGGCCTTTGTGCTGCGCTTCGGTTTGGGCTGGGCGGCGGTACTTGTCCTGGTCTCGACAACCCTGGCGGGACTCGCGTCCTGGTATCTCTACGTCGCGCACGGCCTGTTGCTCGATTGGTCAACGCCGGCGCTGTTCTTGGGTGCAAGTTTTGCCGGCGCCCTTCTGCTCTGGCTGTACGATCTTCAACTCACCTATGCTAAACTGCGCGCGGCTTTTGCCAATTCCTTGCCGCGCGCCAGCCTGGAAAGGATCGCGCGTCATCCCGATCTGCTGAAGCCGCAAGGTGAGCGCCGCACGGTCACGTATCTGGTGTGCGGGATTCATGTGGCGCATACCGCTCCGGGACCGGAGCAGAAAATCCTTGATCCTCTGATCGACCAGGCGCTGGCACATGGCGGTACGTTGGATAGGGTCAATGCCGATGGTTTGGCGGTTTTCTGGAACGCGCCGCTGGAGGATGCCGATCACGCCCGCCATGCCTGCGAGGCCGCGAACGGCATGGCCAGGATCGTGGCGGAAACAGCCGGGCATGAAAAGCAGGACACGGCGGAGATCAGTGTCGGAATTGCCACCGGAGAGGTGATCGCGGGCGGCGGTTCCGATTTTAACCGCGGTCGCGTCGGCTACGGCATTCAAGGCGAGGCGCCGCTGCTGGCGGAACGGATTCGGTCCCTGGCGCATCGCTATGGCGCACCGCTTCTGGCGGCGGATGGCACCAAAAGACTTGCCGACCGCAATCTCGCCTTTCTGGAAATCGACACGATTGTTTCGGCCGCGGGCAACACCACCCTCTACGCCCTGATGGGCAATAGCGGTGTGTTGGTGTCGCCCAAATTCCGGGCGCTCACGGTTTTTCACGATCATCTCTTCCAGGCCATCCGCAAGCAGAACTGGCGGCTGGCGCGAGAGCTGATCACGCAATGCCGCCGGCTGTCGGGCGCCAATCAAGCGCTGTACGACCTGCATCTGGCGCGCATCAGCTATTATGAGCGCAATCCTCCCGGCGCCGAATGGGATGGGGCGTTCCGGCCCATATTGGAATAGCTACTCCGGAATGGACGCCAATCCATAATGCGCGCAAGCCGCGCCGGTCAGCGCCGCCCACATCTGGTCGCCCCAGGAGAAATGCCACCATTCGTCGGGATGGCCGGCAAAGCCTTCCTCGCTCATCAGCCAATGCAACAGCCGGCGATTGGCGCGCGCCTCCTGGTCGGAAAAGGAAAAATTCTCTGCCTCCAGCTGCTCGAACTTGTCACGATGCGCAAGAGCGGTGGCGTCGTCGAACAAGGAGCCCATCCATAGCGCCTCGCCATCCTTCCAGCGCAGCGTAAGATCGACCGCCGAGCCCGTGGCATGGGGTGCGGGAGAATCGGCATTTTCCGAGGGCGCCGCCCAATAGCGCTCCACTTCTTCTATCAGTGCTGCGCCTTGAAGGCTGGGATTGCGCCGCTGAAGCTCGCGCGGCATCCATACGTCATGGAAATAGACCTGCACGGCGCGGGGCCGCCAAGCATCAAACAGGAAAAGCTCCAGGCCGGCGCGACCAGCCCGCGCATTCACCTTGACGAGTTTTTCCGCCACGCTTTGGCGCAGCCACAATTTGTCCGTGGCGCCCTTGATCCTGTGCCAGTAAGGCGGATTGCGATCGCAGGCATAGAAATTTTCGCCCTTGAGCCCCAAGGCATGCGCTTCCACAACCTTTTCGCCAAACAAAAGATTGTCGCGAGCGATGGCGATACGGTTGCGGAATCCCTGACGCGCCGCGCGCAAACCGGTCTGGTCGCCGATGGGGCGGTTGCGCAAATCTTGAAGGGCGCCGAATACGGACATATAGGCTAAATTAGGATAATGCGCGGCGATCCCGAAAGCCCTGAAAGCCAAATGACCTATCGAGCCGCGCGGCGCGCCTTTATCGCGGCCTGCGAAAAAGCCCATGTCGAGACGGTGGCGCGGCTTCATCCCGCCAAGGGACCGGACGGCAAGCCTTTGTTCATGGACTGTGCCGCGGTTGGTCCCCGCCGCGCCGGCAAGGCCGTATTGACGGCGGCCTATGATGCGCCGGGCAGCGAGATGCTGATCGCCTTGCTTGCCCAAACGCTCCCGCCGGACGCAAAGCTTGTGCTGGTCCATGCCGTGGATCCTGCCGCCTTTGCCGGGGTCAAGGGCGATCCTGCTTGGCCGGCGGCCGCGCTGGGAGCGGTGTCGACGGAAGATCTGTCACGCGTCCGTCATTTGGCGGTACTGCCGCTGGGCCGGCGCGATGAGGCGCTCATGCCGGTGCTGAAGACCCATTTGCCCAATGCGGTCGTGACGGCGTTGCCGCAAGGCTCAAGCGCTGCAAAGGCTTGGCGCGACATTGCCACCTTTTTCGCGGCGAATTAATTTCACCTGCGCCCCCTTGCGCAGCCTTGAGGGCGCGCCGAAAATCGCTGCTGGCTTCACACTTGGGAGGATTTCATGCGCCTACACGCAATTTTCGCCGCAGCCGCTCTTGCAGCTGCCTTCGCCCTGCCCGCTTCCGCCGCCGACACCGCGCAACAGACCGCCATGAAGAGTTGTGCGGCGACCTGGAAAACCATGCCCGCCGCCGACAAGGCCAAGACCAAATACCAGACTTACATGGGCAGCTGCATGAAGGATGGCGGCAAGGCTCAAGCTGCGTCGTCCTCCTCATCCATGTCTTCCTCCATGAGCATGAGCGCAAAGCCGGCGACCGCCGGTTCGATGCAGATGGCGGCACCCGCTGGTGGCGGTTCAGCCAAGTGCAAGGACGGCACAACGGTCACCTACAAGCACCGCCAGGGCACCTGCTCCGGTCATGGTGGCGTCGCAACCTGGATGTAAGGGAGTCCTGTTCTCACAGGAGGCAATCATGGGTTTGCTGGATGACGTGGTCGGCGCCGCCAAAGGCGCGATGCTGCAAGGTGCCGAAGGGAGCACCCAGGGCATCCTGAACAATGTGCTTGAGGGGTCCTCGCTGGGCGGCCTATCGGGCGTGCTGGAACAGCTCAACAGTTCGGGACTTGGACATCTGGTGTCATCCTGGTCCGGAAGCGGCGACAATCTTCCGATCAGCGTGGATCAGCTGAAGGGCGCGCTGACCCCGGAACATATCCAGGAAATCGCTCAGGCTCTCCACATGGACCCCGATACGGCCCTGGCACATCTGGCCGAGCATCTGCCCATGTTGGCGGGAAAACAGGCTTGAACCATTGACGTTTTGGGAGCGGGCGCGCGCTTTGCCTTGCGCGCCCGTTTTCTTTATAGGCTTGCGCTGACTGGCCACGCACCCGTAGCTCAGCTGGATAGAGTGCTGCCCTCCGAAGGCAGAGGTCACAGGTTCGAATCCTGTCGGGTGCGCCATTCTTTCTGGTAACCCCACCTGCCGCTCGCCCAAGCTCGCGGCGTTCGTCGCTCTCGCAGGTCCACTGGACCTGCTCACCCGCGATGCGGGCCGCTCCTCACCCTGTCGGGTGCGCCAAGCGCCCATAGGCGGCGCGAGGCGGCCTAGCGACAGCGTAGTGGCCGCGCGTAGCAGCGCCGCCGTTATGGGCGCGCGGCCGGACGTCCCGCACAAGCCCGCGCAACTTTTCCAATCGAATTAGCAATTTGGAAAGGCTGGTTCCGCGATCCTGGCCTCAGGGGTGCGTTTCGCCACGTTCCTGCCGCGAGATCATGCTCCCCTGAAAGCCGGCTTACCGGAGTTGCAATGGACAGCCAGCACCAAGAGAGCCACGAAAGACCCCCGGCTGGGCCAAGCCCGATTGGTGATGCCGGTCAGGCGCGGGTCCGGCGGCGCGACCGTCTGTTGGCGGGAACCTGCGCTGTCGCCGTGCACTTGACCGTGCTTGTTGCGCTGCTCTGGCCGCATGCCAAGA
>DATHLY010000337.1:0-2757 GCA_035487655.1 Rhizomicrobium sp.
GCCGAACGCCACGACCGCATCGTCATACTTGCCTTCTGCCGTCAACGCCTGGCCCAGCACCATCGGCGCTTCCGAAGGATCGGGATTGCCACCTTTCTGGATCGCCAGCTTCGCCGCGGCTTCGGCCTCTCGGTACATGCCATAGCCGTAGAGCGCCTCGGCCAGCTTGGCGTTATAGGCGCCGTCCTGTGCCTGTTCCTGGGCGATCTGGTCCGGCATCGTCTTCTTGTCGCTGTCGGCGCGCGGGCTGGGATCGGGGTCCACCTGGCCGCCATGGGCCCTGGCATTCACTGCGTCGCCGAAGAGCCCGTGCTGGCTGGCGATTTGACCGACTGTGCTGGCGTCCGTGGGCGGGACCGGGGCACCTACCACGAACAGCAAGCGACCCAGCCAGATTTGGTCCTGGTCACGCAGGCCCGGCGTGCCGAGCGTGATGGCGATGATCTCCGTCCAGTCGGCGGGATCGTTATAGTCGGCCGCCTCCTCTTCCAGAGTATCGGCCATGCCCGCTTCATCCTTGAGCTGGGATTGGGCGGAAAGCAGCATCTGCAGCGTCTTTCGGTCCGGCACTCGGCCGGCCTTTTTGTCGGCCTCGATGCGCTGCTTCGCGGCCTCCCCAGTGGCTTGGGGTGACATTTGCGCGCCAGGCGGTGGCGCCGGGCGATTGAGGCGCGAGAAACTGTCGGAGGACTGGCCAACCTGTGCGATTGCCATCGGTGCAAACGTCAATGTGAAGGCGGCCGCCGCCGCGCCGAGTTTTTTCTTCACAGATCGTCCCCCCGAGTGTTGTGCCCGTGATGCCGGCGCCAATGTAACCCCTCATCCGTCACGGCGCCAATCGCGCCGCGTCCCCTACGCCGTCGCTAGGGACCGTTCGTCGCTTTCGCAGGTCCACTGGACCCGGCGCCTGGTTGCTCGTGCCTTTGCAGGCGGCTTCAGGCGATCAGGCCGGTAGCCTGGGGGCTGCCGCAAATCGGTGCAAAGCGGACATGTCCGCCTCTGACCCCAAGCGGTCATTCCAGCTGCAGGCGGGACACGCAGCCGGCGAAGGCTGCGGCGCATCACGCAACAAAACACCCAGCGACCCGGTTGTGCGGAATTTCCTCGCTTTAGCAGGCGTCAAGCCGCAAGAACCGCCTGTCGGCCTTGTTCCATCCCGCTGAATCCGTTGGACGTTTTCTGGAACCTGGTGCTCACATTGCGCGCGCAGTTCTCGTCTGTCTCAATGGCCGAAAATACAAGGCTGTGGGGGCCGGGTGGAAGAAGCGGAAGGCTTGGAATCGGGCTCTGCCGGCGTCGACGCGACTGGCTCTTCCAAGGCCGACCCCGTCGCCGTGGCGGTGGCTTTGGCTGGCGCCAGCCGCGACAAAGCGGATGCGTTTCTCGACAACCAGAACGCGCTGATCGCCGACCAGCGCCATCATCTGCACGAGCAGACCAAGCTGACGCGGCTGCAGGCCGAAGAACTCTCCCACGAACTGGGCTTGCGCCACTGGTCGTTGTGGGTGCGCCACGCCAGTGGTTTGCTGAAGCTGGCGCTGGAGGTTTCTGCCGGTCTTCTGTTGCTGGCGGTCGTGGGCGGCCTGGGCATCATGGTGTGGAGCGCCGCCCACGCCGATGGGTTGATCGTTGAAAGTTTTTCCGTACCACCCGACATGGCGAGCCGCGGCCTGACCGGACAGGTGGTGGCTACCCAGATGCTCGACAGTCTCTCGGCCCTGCAGGCGCAATCAACCTCGATACGCGCGGCAAGCAGTTATGCCAACAACTGGGGTGACGATTTAAAGGTCGAAATTCCCGACACCGGCGTTTCCATCGGCGAGTTCAATCGCTATTTGCGTCAATTGCTTGGGCACGAGACACATATCAGCGGTGAAGTGGTGCGCATGGGCACCGCCGTCGAGGTAACCGCGCGCGCGGGAACCGATACGGGTGAAACATTTTCCGGCACCGATGCCGATTTCCACGCCCTGCTTCAACGGGCTGCGGCATCGGTCTATGCCCGCACGCAGCCCTATCGCTATACCAATATTCTCATTCGGCAAGGCAAGCTGGCCGAGGAAGAATCATTTGCCGAAGCTCAGACGCGTGTGGGCCCGCCGTCCGAACGAGCCTGGGCCTATACTGCCCTCGTCGCAGGGCTTTCCAGGCGCGGCGCGATGAATGAAGCGGCCAAAGCCGCCCATGCATCGGTTGCCCTGAACCCGGATTTTGCTTTTGGATGGTATGACGTTGCGCGATATGTCATGGGCGCAGAAGAGGCGCTTCTGGCTGCCCGAAGGTCCCTGCGGTCGGCCACTGTCGATCAATCTGCGGAGTCCGCATCGGCACAGCGGCACGTCGCCAATAACATTGTTGCTGGGTTGCTTGGCGACTATGACGAACAAATCAAACAGGTCATTGCAACGTATCCGACGATAGACCTTTCCGCCGATCCGGCCACTCAGACCAAGCAGGCCCAGTCCAGCCTCGGCGGTGGTATTGCGCTCGCGGCGGGCCTCCACGGCCTTATTGCGCGTCATATGGTCTCGAAGCATGACCTGGCCGAAGCCCGGCGCATTCTCGCCGAGGAGCCAAAATACATCGCCGCACTGAAGAATATTCACGACGTTCGCGGGCAGGTGATCATCGATCAGGCCTCGCAGGCTTTCCAGTACGTGGAATTATCCCTGGCTTGGGAGAGGAAGGACTGGCCGCGCATTCTGCAACTTGTTCCTGTCATGGGTGCGCAGGCTGCCAAGCTTGCCGCGTCCTACG
>DATHLY010000338.1:0-23835 GCA_035487655.1 Rhizomicrobium sp.
CCTCCCACCGAGGGCGCCATGAACATCATGCCGACGGCAACGCCGAAAAGCTTGAGGGTAAAGCCCTTGTCCATGCCGAGTCCGCCCGAGGCGGGTTCGGCCGCCATGAACAGGGTGGCGAGGCCCGTAAAGCCGTAATAGGAAAACCGCTCCCAAAACTCCGTGGCGGCAATCAGCTTCACGCCGCGCGGTTGATCGAAAAACTTTCTCCCAAGCGCGGTCATCAATCGCGGATTCTATTTCGGCCGTGAGCCGGGCTGCAGCCCGGGTTGCCAGGATCGGATGCACAGGATGCGCGACTTCACATTGGGCGCGCTGTAATAGCCGACCGTGGCATTGGCCCGGTAGTAGTAGGCGTCGCCCGGACCGGCCGGGAACCGGGCCGCAATGCCGTCCGCGCCGCTCCCGGCCACCTGATCGCCATGTCCGTCCAGCACCAGGTAGATTTCCTCTTCGCGCGGATGGTGGTGCGGAAAATTCGTTCCACCCGGATCGATCTCCATCAAGAAAAGGCTGGTCACCACGCTGCCGATATCGATCCGGTCACGGGTCTGACTGCTGTCGCCCAGAAGCAGTCGATAGTGTGTAGAGGTGGGATGACTGCCCACCAATTCCAACGGAACATTGGCGATATTGTCCTTCAGCGGCTTGGGTGGAAGCGCGCCTTGCGGGAAGCCACGCGTGCGGTATCCCATCACGGCGACCGTCAGGGAAGCCCCGGACGTGTTGCGCAGCGCATGTGCCACGGTAGCGGGCAAATAAAGGAAATCTTCTTTCGCCAGCTTCACCGGTTCGTTGCCATAGGACGCTGCGCCGGCACCGTTCAGCACCACATAAATCTGGTCCTCGCCCGCATAGCCGACGGACTTGCAGGTCGCGCCTGGATCGACCACTACGACCGCGAAGCGCGCCACGCCGCTGTCCGGATTGGCGTCGGCATCGCCTTCCCCGAAGAGCGGCTTATAGTGGCAGCCCGTCGCTGTGATATCGGACGCAACCTCCCGGGCCGTTGCGCTATTGCGGTGCAAAAAAGTCGGATCGATCTTGCGTTCCGCGTCTGCGGCCGATGCTGGGCGAGCCGCCGCCATCAGGCCGGCCAAAACCGCTATCCAATTTGCCTTCATCGGACGATCCCTTCCGCCCAGCATTCGCGAACATCCTTATCGACTGCCAAGCTTACGACAAGACTTATCCTTGATAACAACCCGCCTGGCGCGCGCGCTCGCGAACCAGCGCCAGGATCGACCGGCACATCGGCGTCGGCTTGCCGGTCAGGTCGGCGAGTTCAACCACCGAGCCCAGCAGCGCATCTATCTCCATGGGGCGGCCGCGCTCCAGATCCTGCAGCATGGAGGTCTTGTGCGCGCCAACCTCGCCGGCGCCATCGATGCGCTTGTCGATGCTGACGGCGAAACGGGCGCCGAGCGCCTCGCCCACCGATTGGGCTTCTTCCATCATGGCACGCGCCACTGCGCGCAGGTCGGGCTGAAAGGCCAGTCGGTCGAGGGTGGAAGCGGTCAGTGCGGACAGCGGGTTGAAAGCCAAATTGCCCCACAGCTTTATCCAGATCTCGTCGCGAATATTGCCGCGCACCGGCGCCTTCAATCCCGCCTTCACCAGCATCTGCGACAAGGCCTCCACGCGGGGGCTCTTGCTGCCGTCCGGCTCGCCCAGGCTGAATCGATTGCCGTATGTGTGTTCGATCACGCCCGGCTCCACCACCTCCGCCGCCGGATAGACAATGCAGCCGATGGCCTGCCGGGGCGGCAATAGCCGCCAAAGCTGCCCGCCGGGATCCACGCTTTCCAGGGTCCGGTCCCGCCATGGTGAGTCCAGGCCGTAGAAATACCAATAGGGAATGCCATTGATGCCGGTTACCAGCGCCGTCTCCGACCCCATCAGCTTTGTGATGGCGGGTGCGGCGGACGCCAGCCCGTTGGCCTTCAGCGTGACGATGACATAGTCCTGTGGACCGACCTGGCTTGTGTCATCGGTGCACGGCAACTGCACGCTGACCCTCTGGCCCTCGCTTTTGAGAGTCAATCCGCGTTCCCGCATGGCGGCCAGATGCGGCCCTCGCGCGATCACGCTGACTTGGGCGCCGGCCTGATGCAATTTGACCGCGAGAAATCCGCCAATCGCCCCGGCGCCGAAGACGGCAATCTTCATCCCGTCATTCCCAGCTTTTCTGCCAGGCCGATGCGCTGCAATTTGCCGGTGGCGCCTTTGGGAATTTCCGCCAGGAACACGATCTTGCGGGGAACCTTGAAGTCCGCCACGCGCGCACCCACAAAGGCGCGCAGTTCGCGTTCGTCGCAGGCTGCGCCCTCGCGCAGCACGACCGCGGCGGCCACGTCCTCGCCCAGCTTGTCATGCGGCATACCGAAGGTGACGACCTGCGCGACAGCCGGATGATCCATGATCACGGTGTCGATCTCCAGCGGACTGATCTTTTCACCGCCGCGATTGATCATCTCCTTCAGGCGTCCGGTCAAGCGCAGATAGCCCTTCTCGTCCATCACGCCCTGGTCGCCGGTGCGAAACCAGCCGTCGGAGAAAGCCTTGGCATTGGCTTCAGGATTGGCTTCATAGCCTTGCGTGACATTGCGGCCGCGAATGACGATTTCTCCCAATGATCCGGCAGGCAGCAGCGTGCCGGCTTCATCCATAATGGCAATATCCGGGCCCGCGGCCAGGCCCACGCAACCGGCGAAACGAGGAAGCGGCGGAAGCGGGTTGGAAGCCATCTGATGCGAGGCCTCCGTCATGCCATAGGACTCGATCACCGGCACGCAGAAAGTTTTTTCCAGCATCTCCATGACTTGCGGCGGCAGGGAGGAAGAGGATGACCGTATCAACCGCAATCGACCCTTGGCGATGATGTCCTTGTTGCGGTCGGCGCGCGACAGGATCGCCTGGTGCATGGTGGGCACCGCCGTGTACCAAGTGGGATGTGCCTCCTGAACCCATTGGAAGAACTTCAAGGCATTGAAGCCCGGCGTGCAAGCCACCGAGGCCCCTGCTGCGATGCTGGACAATGTGGCGGCGATCAACCCATGGATGTGGAAGAGGGGCATGATGTTGAGACAGACATCTTCCTCACGCAATGCCAGGGTATTGCCGATGTGATAGGCCGATGCGGTGACATTGCGATGGCTCAAGGGCACCATCTTGGGCCGCGATGTGGTGCCCGAAGTGTGCAGCACCAGCGCGATATCGTCTTCCCCGGCGATGCCTGCCCTCGCCGGCGAGCCGGACATGTCCGCTTCCAGCCGAAATTCGCCCGCAAGCCTCTCCGGCACCACGCGTAGGATCGGAATATTCCGCTTGGCCGCCATCGTGAGCGCGGGGCTTTCCATGCCTTCCAGAATCACCAAGGCCTTTGCATTCAAGGCCGAAAGATAGAAATCGAACTCTTCCGCGCGATAGGCGGGGTTGAGAGGTGCGGTGGTGGCGCCGCAGGCGATGGCGATGAAGGCGGTCGCCATTTCCGGCCCATTGGGCAGGACGATGGCGACACGATCATTGCGCCCAATCCCCATGGCGTTGAGGTCACGCACCGTGCGGGCCGCCAGTGACCGCAAACCGCGGTGTGTCAATGCGGGGCGCTCTGGTGCCCCGATGGCTGGCGCGTCGTCGCGGCCCGCCTCGAGGAGTGCGACCAGGGTGCTGGCGCGGTAGAGGTCGGTCATGGCATTCACTCCAAATTCATTCCCCATTTGCTCTGGGGGACGTTCGCAGATGCAGCGGAAAATAAAACCGCAGGGGAGGGTGCCAAGCCGATTTGCGCATGGCAATAATGATCATGAGCACTCCCATCATGAAAATCCATTCAGAAAACGAGAAGGCAGCGGCGACCCAGCTCGTTCTGGGAATTGTCTGCATGGTGATGATCGCCAACCTGCAATATGGCTGGAATCTATTCGTCAATCCGATCAACCAGGCACATCATTGGGGCCGCGCCGCCATTCAAGTCGCTTTCAGTATGTTTGTGCTGGCGGAGACCTGGCTCGTGCCGGTGGAAAGCTGGTTCGTGGACCGTTTTGGGCCCCGAATCGTGGTGATGCTGGGCGGCGTGTTTGTGGCCTTGGCCTGGGCGCTTGATTCCGTCGCCAGTTCACTGCCGGTTCTATACTGCGCTGCGGTATTGTCAGGAATTGGCGCGGGCGCGGTGTACGGGACCTGTGTTGGCAATGCGCTGAAATGGTTCGTGGGACGGCGGGGCCTGGCGGCGGGCCTGACGGCGGCGGGATTTGGCGCAGGCGCTGCCGCCACCGTGGTGCCGATCCGTGAAGTGATCCTGACGCATGGTTATCAGTCTGCTTTCCTGTGGTTCGGCTTGGGGCAGGGGGCGATCATCCTGATCGTGTCGCTGTTTCTGCGCGCGCCAAAGGTGCATGCGGCGGCGATCGTGTCGGGTCCGAATGTCCAAACGACGCGCAGTTTCCGCCCTCTGGATACCCTCAAGACGCCGCTCTTCTGGGTGCTTTATCTGATGTTCGTGATGGTGGCGGCGGGCGGTTTGGTCGTCACGGCCCAGCTGGCATCCATGGCCGCCGATTTTGGCGTCGCGGAATCAAAGCTTTCGATCCTGGGCATCACTGGCACAGTCCTGACTCTGGCTCTGGTGGTGGACAACGTCTTGAACGGGCTGGCCCGGCCTTTCTTCGGTTGGGTATCGGACCGCATTGGGCGCGAGCCGACCATGTTTATCGCCTTTATGCTTTGCGCGGCATCCATCGGTTCGCTCGCTTTGCATGGCCACGACCCCTTTTGGTTTTTGATCAGCGGAGGACTGATCTATTTCACTTGGGGCGAAATCTACAGCCTGTTTCCGGCCACCTGCACGGATTCCTATGGCTCGCAATATGCCGCCACCAATGCGGGCATGCTTTACACCGCCAAGGGTACTGCCGCGCTGCTGGTGCCGCTGGCCAATGTCGTCAGCGCAGGCGGAAATTGGAATGTGGTGCTGATGATTGGGGCGGCTGCCAATGTCGTGGCAGCCTTGATGGCTGTCCTGGTGCTGCGCCCGATGCGGACGGCTCACAAGGCGAGGCACGGCTAGAACGCCTGCGGCACGAGACTCATCATGATCAAGGTCTTTCTCGCCGGCATTTTTCACGAGTCGCACAGTTTCACCGAAGACTTGACCGGGATCGACCAATTTCTCATCCACCGCGGCCAGGCACTGCTCGACCGTATCGGCGACGGCTCTCAGGTCGATGGATTTTTGACCACCGCCAAGCGCGAAAGGTGGCAGGTGATCCCGGCGGCGACCTATCTCGCCGGAGCCTCGGGCATCGTGGATCACGCCGTGTTCGAAGCCTTCTGGGACGAAGTCAAACCGGTCCTGATTGCGGCGATCGCGGATGGGTTGAATGCGATCTTCCTCTCCTTGCATGGCGCCATGGTGACGACAGAGCTTGAGGACCCGGATGGCGAATTGCTGGAACGCATTCGCGCCGTCCCCGGCGCGGAATCTCTTCCCATCTTCGGCGTCTATGACCTTCACGCGACACTTACGGAAGAGATGGGATCGCTGTCGGATTGCCTGATCTGCTACCGCGAATGTCCACATGACGACACCTATGAAAGCGCGGTGCGCGCGACAGAATTGCTGGCGCGATGCCTGAAGACGGGTGTGCGGCCAAGACAGCATGTGTTGGTGACCCCGATCGTTTGGCCGCCCACGGGGACCGGCACGCGCGACGGCCCCATGCACGCGCTTGAGGAAATGGCGCGGCGGCTGGAACGGGAGGTGCCCGGAACCCTGGCCATCAATGTGGTGGGTGGCTATTCCTTTGCCGATGTCCGCGACGCAGGATTGGCGTTCGGCGTCGTGACGGAAGGCGACGAGACGCGCGCGAAAGAGGCGCTGAAAGAACTTGCCGCGCTGGCCTGGAGCCTGCGCGAAGGCGGCATCCCGAAGGAATACGACCTGGATGATGTGCTGCGGGACTTTGCGCCGGGCGGCACGGGGCCTGTGCTGCTGGTCGAGCCGGCAGACAATATCGGAGGGGGGGGACCTGGGGATTGCACCGATGTCCTGCGCGCCCTGCTCAAGCACGATATTCAAGGCGGCGCGGTGGCCATCACCGACGCCGCCGCGGTGAATGCGCTGGCGGACATTCCGGTCGGCGGCAAGATGAGACTTTCCATCGGTGGCAAAGGCAGTAGGTTGGACCTCGGACCGGTGACGCTGGACGTGGAGCTGGTATCCCGAAGCGGCGGCCGCTTTGAACTCGAAGACCTCAAAAGCCAGATCGTTGTCTTGGGCAGGACCATCGAAATGGGGCCCAGTGCGGTTGTGCGCCATCGGGGATTGACGATTCTGCTGATGAGCCGAAGGCTAGCGCCGATGGATCTCGGCCAGTGGCGCAGCCAGGGCATCGATCCGGAAAAGCTCAGTGCCATCGGGATCAAGGCTGCCGTCGGCCATCGCCGCGCCTATGACAAGATTGCCTCTGCCAGCTATACGGTTCGCACGCGCGGGCCCTGTGCGTCGGATCTGACGCAATTGCCGTACCGACGTATCCGGCGCCCGGTCTTTCCCCTCGATTTCAGGGAAGGATGAGCGCTGCGGCCACCGGCTTGATGGCCAAGATCGCGGGACGGCGATATATGATGCGGTCTGAAGCGCTCGCCAGACGGCGCGATCCAGGGTCCTAGGGGGCATTCACATGCGCATCATCACCTTCCTGCTGCTGTTGGCGACTGGCTTGGGCATGGCCTTGCCCGGTATCTGGCTCGCATCCTTGGGCGGTTCGCTTTATTACGCGATCGCGGGGACATTCATTGTGGTGTCAGCCCTGCTGGCATTGCGCCGCAACACATTCGCGATTCCGCTTTACTGGCTGACCTTCCTGGGCACCGTGCTTTGGTCGCTTTGGGAAGTGGGCCTGGACGGCTGGGCGCTGATGCCGCGTCTGGTCTATCTGTTCCTTGGCGGGCTTTGGCTGCTCCTGGCACGAAGCTCCATTCGTCCGGCGGTCGCGGCCCTATTGGTGCCACTCTTGGCTGTCTCGGGCGCGCTGGCCATCACGTCCTTGGATCGCAGCGCATCGGCCCAGACGTTCCCGCAGCCCATGCCAGCCTCGGCATCCGCCGCCAATTCAGGCGATTGGAGCCATTATGGCAATTCCCAAGGCGGAAGCCGCTATTCTCCGCTGGCCCAAATCACGCCCGCCAATGCCGGCAGGCTGGAACAAGCCTGGGTCTATCACACCGGGCTTTTCACCCGCGACATGCATTCGGCGCATCAGCTTGAGCTTACGCCGCTGATGGTTGACGGCATGCTCTATGGCTGCAACGCCCACAGCGTCTTGTTTGCGGTGGATCCGGTGACCGGCAAGGAGATATGGCGCCACGACACGCCGATCGACGCGGCTGCCGGCGGGCGCGGGGTCTGCCGCGGCGTGAGTTTCTTCCGCGCGCCGCCGGGTACCGCCGAATGCGCCACGCGGCTTCTGGTGGGCACGGTGGACAACCGGCTGATCGCGGTCGACGCCAAGACGGGACAGACTTGCCAAAGTTTCGGCAAGGACGGCGCGGTGGACCTGTCGGAAGGCGAGGGTTTGGAACCCGCCACACGCGGCTGGATCAATCCCACCTCGCCGCCGGCCATCGTGCATGGCACCGCGGTGATCGGAAGTTTCATCGTGGACAATTTCTCCACGCGCGTGCCACCTGGTGTCATCCGTGGCTACGATGCAGTCACGGGCCAGCTGAAATGGGCCTTCGATCCGGGTAAACCGGATGACCACAATCCGCCGGCGCCTGGCGCGACCTACACGCTTTCATCCCCCAACAGTTGGACGGTGTTCAGCGGCGACGACGCGCTTGGACTGGTCTATGTGCCGATGGGCAATGGCAGTCCGGATTATTATGGTCCGCAACGCACTGCGGAAACCGACCGTTTCTCGACAGCCGTGGTGGCGCTGGACGCCGATACCGGTCAGGTACGTTGGGTGTTCCAGGCAGTGCATCACGACTTGTGGGACTATGATCTCGCGGCACAGCCCGTGCTCGTCGACTTTCCGACCGACAACGGAAAGGTGCCCGCCCTGATTCAGCCCACCAAGACCGGCCAGATATTCGTGTTGGACCGGCGCAACGGCCAGCCGCTGACCAAGGTGGAGGAAAAGCCCGTTCCTCCATCGACCATTGCAGGCGAACATGCGTCACCAACCCAGCCCTATTCCACGGGCATGCCGGATTTCTCGGGCCCCACCCTGACGGAAGCCGATATGTGGGGCATGACGCCTTTTGATCAGCTTTATTGCCGCATCAAATTCCGCCAAGCCACGTATCACGGCATCTATACGCCCCTGCGCTTTGGCTCGTCGGTGCGGACGCCGGGCGAATTGGGCGGCATCGATTGGGGCAGTGTCTCGGTGGACGAAGGCCGCAACATCCTGATTGTCAATTCCAACCTGATGGCGGACTGGGATGAACTGATCTCGCGCGAGCAAGCCGACCGCGAGCATCTGTTCACCAGCCGCGATCCGCGCAGCAAAGACGCGCCGCGCCCGCCCTATCGCGGCGCCGCCATGGAAGGCACGCCCTATGGGCTGCACTTTGACGGCTTCCTGACTCCGCTGGGCATTCCCTGCCAACGTCCCCCTTACGGCTATCTGGCTGCGGTGGATCTACGCAGCGGCAAGGCCATTTGGCAGAACCCATTGGGCAATGCCTCCAACAGCGGACCCTTGGGGCTTCCGCTGCATCTGACTTTCCTGCTGGGCACGCCCAATATCGGCGGCTCCATCGTCACCCGTGGCGGGGTGATCTTCATCGGCGCGACACAGGACAAATATTTCCGCGCCGTGGATGAGGCCAGCGGCAAGGTGCTTTGGGAAGTCAAGCTGCCCGCCGGCGGTCATGCCACGCCGATGACCTATCAGGGCCGGGACGGCAAGCAGTATGTGCTGATCGCGGCGGGAGGCCAAGGCTCCTTCGGCACCGGCACAGACGATAGCCTTATCGCTTACCGGCTCAGGCCCTGATCGTCGTTTTGGCGTAGTTAGGTTGGCGGTGGAATGCAAGCCTTCTCGAACGCGTAGTCACCCTTCACCGCGCCCGCCGCGCGGAACACCGTTAGCGCCTGGTTGTAATGCGCTCTGGAGATGCCCAAGGGTCCCGACCAGCATCCCAGCCGCTGATAGGCTTGCACCGCCTTGACCATGGCATCCAGGCTCTCATCGGAAAATTGCGGCGCGACATTTTCCGCCACTGCGCGCGCGGGCGCGCTGTGCGCCCAGGCCTTGGCTTGCGCAAATGCGGTCAGGAAGGGCCGATAGATGGGGCCTTTTACGAATTGCGGCAAGCAGCAGACGCTGCTGAAGGACACTTCCGGCATGGCGGCGCCCACCGACGCGACGATCTTGCACTCGCCGTCCAGTTCCACCTGCTGGGCGGTCGCGCCCTGGAAATGCGCGAAGTCTGCGGTGCCGGAACGGAATGCGGCCCTGAGCGCGGCACCTGTGCCGCCATCCACCAGCTGGACCTTGGCAGTGTCGACCTTATTGTACGACATCGCATATCGCAGCATGTGCGCGGGCTGACCACCCAGTTCGGCGACAATGGTCTTGCCTTCCAGCTGTTTCCAGTCGAAGGCGGCGCCTTCGCCCCGGCGCACCAGAAAGAAACCGTCTCGCCGGTTGATCTCGGCGATATGCACCGGGATGTTGGTCTCGCCCCGGTCCGACAGGGTCCAATAGCTGGAAACCGCGCTCTGGATCACATCCACCGTGCCGCCGCGCAGGCCCTCCAGCAGAGGCATCGCGCCAAGCCAATGGAAGGTCGCCTCCACGCCGTGCTTTTTCAGGAATCCCTGTGTGACGGTGGCGATCAAAGGCGCGTAAAAGATGGTGGGCCGCGCGCCGGTAACAAGCAGTGGTCTAGAGGATTGCGCCCAGGCCCGTCCCATCGCTAGCGTTCCGCAGCCGATGAGAAAACCACGTCGTGATGACCTCATGTTCTCTCCTCCATGGTCAATGCAAGGCAAAGATGGCGATGACGTCGCCGAATGCTGGCCTGCCGAGCTTAGCCATCAGCCGTGGCCAGCCATTTGCGGAGAGTCCCCCGGCAGCCACGGCGACATATTGCACGCCATTGACGCGATAGGTTATTGGGGGCGCCGCAACGGCAACGCCAAGGTTGAAGCTCCACAATTTCTTTCCTGTCCGGGCATCGAAGGCGCTCAGATGGCCATCCATCTCGCCGCAAAAAACCAGGTCGCTGGCCGTGGCCAGCACGCCTCCCACCATCGGCAAGTCTGACTTGTATTGCCAGTCTATCTTGCCAGTATCGACATTGACCGCCGAAAGCGTGCCATACATCGCCAGAGCGTCCTTGCCGTCCATGATGAAATTGAGTCGGCCACCCATCACTTGTCCGACCACGGGCGTACCCGGCTTGTAGGGTTGGACCTCGACGGTCGTGAAAGTCGCTGGCTCATGGACGCCCATGACATAGAAGGCGTGGGTCCGCGGGGAAAAGGCCGCGGGCGACCATTGGCTGCCCCCATTGGCGGCAGGATAGATCGTGACGCTTCCGCTCGTCGGCGGCTGCTGGAATAGGGTGGGACTTTGGGGCACAAAGGGATCGGATTTGCGCAGCAGCGCGCCCGTTTCGCGATTGACGATAAAGACATTCCCGACCTTGCCGGCCTGGGCTGCGGCCGGGACAAGCTTTCCGTCCTTGTCCTTGGCATCCATGAAAATCACCGGCGCGGCCGCATCATAGTCCCACACATCGTGCGGGACCTCTTGCTGCCACCAACGCAGCTTGCCGGTCTTGGCATCGATTCCAACAATGGAATTGGTATAGGCGTTGTCGCCAAGCCGGTCATGTCCGTCCAAGTCGGGATTGGGATTGCCCACCGCAAAGCCGATCAGCCCCAGCTTCGGATCAATGGCGGGCGTGCTCCAGACGGAGCCACCGCCTCGCAAGTGGGAATCCCCGCTCCAACTGTCGCCGCCCGGCTCGGAAGGAGCTGCAGTGGTGCGAAACCGCCATATCAATTTTCCATTGGCCGCATCATAGGCCTGGACAAAACCGCGCCCGGGATATTCGGCACCCGAGCTTCCCAAGATGACCATGCCGTCATAGACCTGCGGCGCCATAGTGAAGGAATAAAAGACCGGATCGGATGGCAGTGTCGATTCATAGTCGGATTGCCAGATCACCTTTCCGTTTCTGGCGTCCAGAGCCGTGACGATGCCATCCAGCTGAGCAAGGAACAGCTTGCCATAGGCGACTGCGACGCCGCGCGATTGCGGTCCGCAGCATAGATTGCTGTAGCGCAAGGCCGGCGTGTAGGACCACAAAGGCGAGCCGGTCGCCGCATCATAGGCCAGGACGTGATCGCCCGGCGTGGACACATACATAACGCCATTCACGACAAGCGGCGTGGCTTCGAAACTGTTGGCAACCCCCGTCTGGATGATGGAGACCGGCACCAGGCGTTTGACGTTTGCTTGGTCAATTTGCGTCAGGGGTGAATAGCGCTGATTGTCATAGGTGCGGCCGTGCAGGAGCCAGTTGTTCTCATCCCGTCCGGCATTCAGCAGCGAGGATTCGGTGGTGGCTATGTCCGCGGTCACCTCTTTTACCAGGACAGTGCCGGCCGGTTCTGCAGCTGATGCGGGTGCGCCATGCGCTTGAGCTTGCGCCGCAGGCGGCGCCGGCTGGGCCAGCGTCAAATCAGGTTGGACCAGTAGGCAACAAAGGCCCAGCGAGAACAGGGTGATCCAATATCCGGCGGTCTTCATGTCTTTTTCTCCTGCGCCAGAAAAGAGTTGGAATGCTTGGAACGACGCTGCGCCTTTCAAATCGCCAAGGCGCAAGCCGGAAACACCTCCGATTTTGTCCCTCTCGGGTCGCAGCCGGCTTCCAGGACACCAGTCTCCAAATTGCGCTCCGCGGCACAAAGAAATCCCTCACTCCATGCCGGCGCGATGTCCAGATCATGGCCGCGATCCTTGAGCTCCTCGAAGACACTGATTCCGATTGCGGGCTCCAACCGGACACGGTTCAGATAAAAGTCGTGGGGCGCGAAAAAGCCGGGAAAGTGCTCGCTGCTGAATTTCGGCGCCTCGATCGCTTCCTGCAGCGACATATCAAACACCATGCGGTTCAAGAGGAATTGCAGCTGCCACTGATCCTGTTGATCGCCGCCCATGCTGCCGAAGGCCATCCAAGGCTTTCCATCCTTCATGACCAGCGATGGGCTGATGGTCGTTCGCGGCCGCTTGAAGGGAGCAACGACATTGGGATGGCGGGCGGGCTCAAGAGTGCAATTCGACAGCCGCATGGAGAGCGGAAAGCCCAGCGCCGGGATCACTTCCGACGAACGTATCCAGCCGCCGCTGGGCGTGAAGGCCGCCGTAAAGCCTTCCGCATCCATGACGTCGACATGAACTGTGCCTGGTCCCCAGGCCGCGCCGCCAAGCCGCTCGCCCGCCGGAAGCAGGGCCACGAGTCGCGAAGGATCGCCGGGACGAATTTCGGCATCGGCGATCTTTCCAACAAGCTTCGCGCGCGCAGAGCCGTATTCATCCGAAAGGAGGGCTTTCATCGGAACGGCCACTTGTTCGGGATCGCCGTAATATTGCTCCCGGTCGGCGAAAGCCAGCTTGATGGCCTCCAGTACGACATGGATGTAATCGGCCGTATTGTGTCCCAACGACCGAAGGTCGAAATTCTTCAAGATCGTCAGGGATTGCAACAGCGCCGGCCCTTGATTCCATGGGCCGCATTTGTGGATCTCGGCTCCGGCGAAATGAACGTGGACGCTGCTTTCGACCGGAATCTGAAATCGATCGAAGTCTGCCTGTTCCAGAAGCCCGCCCTTGTCCTTGACGAAGCAGGCGATCTCCGCAGCGATGTCGCCGCGATAGAAGGCATCGAAGACCGCCTGCAATCCCGCTGTCCGGTTTCCTGCGAATGTCCTTTCCGCCTTGACCAGATGCAAGAACATATCCGCAAGCGCCGGATTGCGGATGAGGTCTCCCTCTTTGGGTATCTTCCCGTTCGGAAGATAGATCGCGGCAGTGCCTGGCCAGCCCTGGAATTTCTCAAAATTATCGGTGATGCCCGATTTGTGCTGACGTATCAGGCCTGAGTGCGCCGGAAATCCGTTCTTGGCCAGGTCAATGGCGCGCGCTGATACGTCCTCGAAGCGCAGGCGGCCGAATCTGGAGAGCGCTTCGACAATCGCGCCCAAGGCGCCCGGCACACCGGCGGCCAGGACGCCTTCTGCCGGAATCGCGCTGTGGCCCAGGTCGCGGAAAGCCTGCGGCGTGGCTCTGCCCGGCGCCATCATATTCCCGTTTATGCATACCACCGCGCCAGAGCCGGGGCTGGAAATCAGAATAGGAAGCTCCCCGCCTATGGTGTGCATATGCGGGTTGACCACGCCTTCCACCAGAGTGGCGGCGCAGGCCGCATCCACCGCATTGCCGCCGCGCTGGAGAATTTCGATTCCCGCCAGTGTGGCGCTGTAATGCTCGGCGGCGACGGCGCCCCGCCTGCCAAAGGCGCGGGGATAAAAACTCACCCTGTCGGTTGGCTTGGACCGCCAGCTGCGCGTGCTGCCTTGAGGCATCTCCCATTTCCCCCCGTGAGCCGCCACCTCAATTCTGGACATTGTTTTGGGCGGCATTGGGATGGCATTTCAGCATAAAAGTTCCTGGATTCCGATGCCAAATGCACGTCAGCTGAGCGGATCGGGACCCTTTCAAATATTGGGCCCAGGGAACGTATATCCCCGTCCTGTTTTCACGCCTCAAGGGGGAGTTTGTGGCTGAAACCAAGTTCATCCTCTCACCAGGATCAAAACGGACGCCGCCCGGCGGGCTCAAACCAGCGCCAAACTCCGCCATTCCTTGGGATGTTCAATGAATTGCGTGTAGAATACCCGCTTGGCGTCCGTCAGATTGGAGCACCCAGGGACGTCCCGTTTTCGCTGCCGGGAAGCTGAGATCGCGCCCATGCCGAAAGTCCTGCTGATCGATGATGATGCCGCTCTGACCGGCATGCTGACCGAATTTCTCAGGGGCGAAGGCTTTGAAACGGCCGCCGCGTTCAACGGCAGGGAAGGGGCAGTTGCGGCATTGGACCCGACACTCGATGCTGTGATTCTGGACGTGATGATGCCCGATATCAGCGGCGTCGAAACCCTGCAGCGAATAAGGTCCGCGAGTTCGGTGCCCGTGATTATGCTCACGGCAAAGGACGCCGAAGAGGACAGGGTTGCCGGTTTGGAATTGGGCGCCGACGACTATATCGCCAAGCCCTATTATGCCCGCGAGCTTCTGGCCCGGCTCAAGGCGTTGTTGCGCCGCCAGCACGCCGCGAAATCTTCCCACCCGCCCTATTTTATCGCCGGCAGGCTTCGGCTTATTCCCGCCAAGCGGGAAGTGAGTTTCGACGCAATTCCGCTTGAATTGACCGCCTGCGAGTTCGATTTGCTGGCGGCATTGCTGCGCAGCGGAGATGTCGTGGCGACCAAGGATGACTTGTCGCTGAGCGTGCTGGGACACAAGCGCGAACCTTACGATCGCAGTATCGATGTTCATGTGAGCAATTTGCGCAAGAAGCTGAGCGCTGTCTCCAACAAGACAATCGAGATCGAAACCATTCGCGCGGTCGGCTATCGGCTGAAGGTGACCGGATGAGGCGGCCACTCTTTCTGAAGATATTCTTGGGAGTGTGCCTGAGCTTTCTTGCCGTGACGAACATTGTCTGGATTACCGATTCAATTCTGCAGGAGAATCCCAGCCGCACGACGGAAAGGACGGCGCGCGTCGGCCTGTCCGGAGCCGCTTCCGCGATCAGGCTGGGAGGCGAGAGTGCTTTGCGGGAACAACTAGCGAGTTGGCCGGCTTTCGAGCGCGCCCATCTCACTTATCGCCGCATCGATCTTGCTCCCGCGCCGGCGCAGGATCTGCTTCATGGCCAGTTCGTCACAACCGCGGTGGACCCTGAGGGACACCGCTTTGCCATCACCTATCGCGTGAGCCGTTTCGATGGGCTTGTGTCTCCACCCTTGGCCTTCGACATGGGACCTCGGGTCCTAACCGGCACGCTTATCGGGATATTGATCTTCAGCGCCGCGCTCGCTTTTTATCTGATCGCTCCGATAAGCCGGATCAGGGCTGCATTTGGTCGGGTGGCGGCCGGCGACCTCAAGGTCAGGCTGGGACCGGCCTGGCTGCGCCGCCGGGACGAATTTGCCGATATGGCCGCCGATTTCAACAAAATGGCCTCGCGTCTGGAAGAGCTCGTCACTACCCGCGACAGGCTTTTGGCGGACATCTCCCATGAGTTGAGATCGCCATTGGCGCGGCTTCATCTGGCGATCGATCTTGCGCGCCAATCTCCGGATAAAACCCTGCAATCTCTGCAAAGGATCGCGCGGGAAGCCGACAAGCTCGACGAAATGGTGGGTGAACTGCTCGCGCTATCCAAGCTGGAGCATGGCATCACCACCGCGAACGAGTATTTCTTTGTTTCCGAAATTACCGGAATTGTCGTCGAGGATGCCCGGTACGAGGCGCAGGAAAAGGGCGTCAGTATCGAATTTGTGGCAAGTTCCCGGCGCTGGGGATGGGAGGCGCTGGTTGTCGGAAGCGGCAAGCTCATCAGCCGCGCTATCGAGAATATTGTCCGCAATGCCCTGCGCTTTTCCCGTCGCGGTCAGACCATCACGATCGAGATGGAATCGAACGCCGCCGGAACGACGCTATTTATCAGAGACGAAGGACCAGGCATTAAAGCCGAACAATTGGCCACTTTGTTCGAGCCATTCGTGCAGGGAAATCCCGCCGAAGGCCAGGGCTATGGGCTTGGTCTGGCCATTGCCAGGCGCGCCATCCTGGCGCATGGCGGCAGCATCAAGGCGACCAATGGCGTAACGGCAGGTCTCACCATCACCGTTTGGCTGCCAGCCGCTCCGGACGCTCCCGAAGCGGCGGAGGAGAGCCGCTCCGTATGGGATAAGTCGATATCGCCGCTGCCGGTCTAATATCGTCTCACGACGTTTGCACCCTGCAAGGATGGCCGGTGGGAGCAAGCTGCAATTCCAATCATCGCTGGCTTCGGCAATTCCTTCTCGATGGGCTCGGCGGGCGGCAAAAGGCGCGCCTTCATTGCAAAGTGGGCGCTCCAGGCGGCCGGCGCATTGGAAAGCAGTTGTTGCTTGTCTGTGATGTCCCACAAAGCCGCATAAATGCTGGTTAAGGCCTCGCGAACCCCAGCCCGCCGGCAACCATCCAGCCTTGCATAGATCGACTGCCGCAAGAGTGTCGGACGCAGCGGATTTTCCCCCACGAGCCAGGGCGTCATGGTTGCGATGGCGTTCGCCGCGGGCTCGACGGGCCCGTGACATCCGCCTCTGCCGATCAGGCCCTTGTCGGTCTCAATCTCGACAATGATGGCGGTGCGCTTGTCATACCAAGTCCGCAAGTAAGCAAGGGGCTGGGGGAAGGCCGCCTCGATTGTGGATGCGCGAACCTTGGTGATGATCATATTTTGTACAGTTTCCTTTTGGCCCGAATGGATGTCTTGCTGCCCTTCTTGTCCGGGCAGGGATCATCGGAAGCGGATTGAACAAGATCAACACCGCGCCGATCCTTGAACTGTAAGGATTGCGTAAAAATTGGGAGCCCAAGCCAGATTGAGGAACGCGTCTTCAGAAACGCATACTGATGGTCGTGCCGCCCCCATTGGTGTCGGTAATGCCCACCGTCGCGCCGTGAACAGTGGCGATCTGGCGCACCAAGGTGAGGCCGACGCCACTGCCCTGCCGTTTGGTGGTGAAGAAGGGCACGAAAACCTTTTCCCGCTGATCTGGCGCGATGCCCGGTCCATTGTCGGCGACGGCGATTACAACCCGTCCGTTTTCCTGAAAGGCGGAGAGGAGTATCCGCCCGGCGGTTTCGTCGCGCAGGGCTTCCATGGCATTGCGCATCAGATTGATCAGCGCCTGGTCCAGGAGTTCGGTATCCGCGGCGATTTCCAGCGTATCGGGCACGATAGAGAGGGTAAGCGCAATGTTACGCGTGGCCAATTCGCCGGCCAACAGCCGCTGGAGGCGGATAAACAGCCGGCGGACCGTCACGATCTCGATCTTCGCCACCATGCGGCGCGTGATGCGGCGGTGGTTTTGCACGAAATGCAGCAACCCTTCGCTGCGCCGAGCCATGGTTTCCAAGGCCTCAGTCGCATCGGCCAAGGCGGCGTGCCGTTCGTCTTCCGCCGGCAAGGTGGAGAGCACCTCCCGCACCAAGCCTTGCGCGGTGGCGGCAAGCGAGGTGATCGGCGTCAGCGAGTTTGTGACCTCATGCGCCATCACGCGGATCACCGTCTGCCAAGCCGCCAATTCCTGGGCGGTGAGCTCGGTCTCGATATTCTGCAGCGAAATCAGACGCCGACGCAGGCCGGAGAGCGTCACCCCGGTCGCGGCCGCCTTCAATTGCAAAGCGCCGGTATTGCGCTCCATCCGAATGATGGCGCCTTCTCCCGGTTTCAGGGCTTCCAGCCCGGTGGCAAAGGCCGCGCCGTGGCGGACAAAATGACTCGCGTCGGTACAGGAGCTCTCGAACAGCCGGCGTGCCGCCAGATTGAGCAATTGGACCGCGCCATTTTCATCAACCGATATCAGTGCCACCGGCACATGAGAAATCAGGGTCTGAAGATAATAGGCCTGTTCCGCCCGCTCGGCCTGACCGCTGCGCAGCTGGTCCAGTACGCGGGTCATGGAGGCCCCCAATTCCGCGAAGGCATGATCGCCGGAGAAGGAGGCAAAACTGGCGGAATTGTCGCCGAAGGCCAGCGCGTCCAAAAAGCGGGCGACTTCGCGCCCGGATCGCGAGGCAAAATGCGCCAACAAAGCCGCCTGGGCAAAGAGGGCCACAGTCACCAGCGCGATGGTGACATACCAGTCGGTCTGGGCGAGCATCCAGGCCAGCACGGCCAGGGTTGCAACCAGGCCCGTGACCCGCAGGAGAATCCCGATCTCGAAGCGGCTATAAGCCATATTTCTCCATGCGCCGGTAGAGCGAAGTCCGCGTCAAACCCAACGCCTCGGCGGCGCGGCTGACATTGTTGCCGTGCTTCTCCAGTGCGCGAACGATGGCGGCTTTTTCCACCGCATCCAGCCGCGAAGTCTCGGGGGATACTTCCTGCGGCGTCGGCGAGTCGGACAAGGGAAAATCGGCAGGCCCCAGCAGATCGGATTCGCTCAGGATGACTGCCCGCTCCACCGCATGCCGCAACGCCCTTATGTTGCCGGGCCAGGACCAGTGCGTCAGGCGGTCGATCAGCGCCGCTGACAGCCGTTTGACGGGAAGGTTGTATTTCTGGGCATAAAGTCCTGCATAGTGCTCAAGCAGCAGCGGAATATCCTCCTTGCGCTCCCTGAGCGGCGGCAGAATGATTTCCACCGTGTTGATGCGATAGAGCAGGTCCTGGCGAAATAGATTCTCATTCGCCAGTCTTTCCGGGGCCAAATTGGTCGCGCAAATCAGGCGGACGTCGATTGGTTCGGCCTTGTCCCCGCCGACCGGCACGACTTCGCGCCGCTCCAAGGCTGTCAACAATTTGCTTTGCAGATGAAGCGGGACGTTGCCGATCTCATCCAGGAACAGGGTCCCGCCGGTGGCGGCGCGGAAGAATCCGGTGCGGTCCTGCTTGGCATCGGTGAAGGCGCCGCGGCGGTGGCCGAACAATTCGCTCTCGAAGAGCTGTGGGGAGAGCGCGCCCATGTCGACACGCAGGAACACTTCATTGGCGTGACCCGACAGGCGGTGGATCTCCCGCGCAACCAGCTCCTTGCCAGTCCCGTTCTCCCCCAGGATCAGCACATTGGCGTCGGTGGGCGCGGTGCGCCGGATGGCGCCGAAGACCCGCAGCATGGAGGGTGCGGTGCCGATCATGCCGGATTCGGTATGGGTGGCGGCGGCCAGGCCCAGGTTGCGCTGGCGGAGATCCGCCGCCTCCAGCTTCGACCGGCGCAGGTTCAATGCCGCCATCAGGGTGGCAAGCAGACGCTCATTCTCCCAAGGCTTGGTGACAAAGTCGGCGGCGCCTTTCTTCATGGCGTCCACCGCGAGTTCGACATCGCTATGGGCGGTGACCAGAACCACCACCGCCTGGGGATCGGTGGAGAGAACCTGAGACAGGCATGCCAAACCTTCGGAACCGTCATCGGCGCCGGCCGAGAAATTCATGTCCAGCAGCAACACATCGAAGCCGCCGCGGCGGACGAGGGTCGCCAGCTGGGTCGGGTCGCTCAGGGTCTGGACAGAGGCGAAGTGGCGCTTCAGCAGCAGCCGCGCGGCATGAAGAATGTCCTCATTGTCATCGACAACCAGGATGCGGCCACCAAGGGATGATGCGGGCAAGGTCATGTCCGAAAACGAACAGGTGTCCGGTATACGTGTACGCTAGCGGACAGTAATCGCAAGGGTCGTACCTTATCTACTTGAAAACATTAATGGAAATTCTGGCACAGCCATTGCCTAAGGTCAGACATGGAGAGACTTCGCATCCCGACTTCTATGGTTGACCGCTTTCTCAAGCGTTCGGGCCAGCCGCCAGCGCTGGCCACGGCTTCTGCCGATAGTGGGATGGATCGGACCATCGCCCCCAAGCCCCGCTGGCGCCGATACGCCCCTTGGGCCGCCGGGATTGCCGTGGTCGCCGGCCTTGCCGTCTGGGCGCTGCTGGGAACGGGCGGAAACGTCTATCGCGTGCCGGCCAACCGGCTGACCATTGGCACCGCCACGGAAGGCCCCTTCGAGGACTATATCGCGGTGCGTGGCGCCGTTGCGCCCTACACCACGGCCTATCTCACCACCGACCAGGGCGGCACGGTCAAACAGGTGCTGGTCGAGGATGGCGCCAGGGTGAAAAGCGGCCAGCCGCTGATCGTGCTTTCCAACCCGGCCCTTCAGCTTCAGGTCGCGGCCCAGCAGCTGACCTTCGAGCAGACCCGCTTCAAATATCAGCACGACTTGCTGGATATCGAGCATCAGATCAGCAAGCTGAAGGGCGATCTGGAGCGCGACAAAATCCTGCTGGATGGCAACGCCATCGCGCCCAGTACCTACAAACAGGAACAGGAAGAATACAATTATTACGTCAAACTCCGCGCCGCCACCGTCGCTTCAGCGGAAGCTGAGCAGAAGGTGCGTGCCACGCAGCTGACCGGCCAGACCGCCGGCGCCAAAAGTGACATTGCCAATGCCGGCGTGGAAGCGCTCACAATCCGCGCGCCGATGGATGGACAGTTGACCGCGCTGGACGCCGAGGTGGGACAGTCCAAAGCGCAGGGCGCGGTCATGGGCCAGGTGAATTCCGCCGACCGCTTCAAGCTGACGGCACAGGTGGATGAATTTTATCTCGGCCGGGTGGTGGTCGGACAGGATACTTTGTTTTCGGTCGACGGCCGCGACTATCGCGCCAGGGTGGCAAAGGTCTACCCGCAGGTCACCAACGGCACTTTCAAAGTCGATCTCTATTTCAATGGCGCCGCGCCCACGGGAATCCATGTCGGCCAAGCGATCGACCTGAAGGTTGAGCTTGGCGGAGCGTCGCGCGCGGTGATGGTGCCCAATGGCCCATTCTACCAGGACACCGGCGGAAACTGGGTGTTCGCGCTGGATCCCGCCGGCCGCTATGCCGTGCGCCGCAATGTGCGCCTGGGCCGCCGCAATCCCGACCATGTCGAGGTGGTGGACGGACTCAAGCCCGGCGAAAAGATCATCATCTCCGGCTACGAAGCCTTCCAGAAGATGGACCGTGTCGAATTCGGTCGCTCAGACGAAAACCCCTAGAGGCCCGCATGATAACCCTGAAAAATCTGTCGAAAGTCTATCGCACCACGGAAGTGGAGACGACCGCACTGCGCGACATGAACTTGGAAATCCGCAAGGGCGAATTTGTCGCCGTAATGGGGCCTTCCGGATGCGGCAAGTCCACCTTCCTGAACATCGTGGGCATGTTGGACAGCCCTTCGGCCGGCGAATTTTGGTTCGATGGCCACAACATCGCCGGCTATCCGGAAGCGCGGCTGGCGCAGCTTCGCAAGAATGCCATCGGCTTCGTCTTTCAGAGCTTCAATCTGATAGACGAATTGAACGTGCTGGAGAATGTCGAGCTGGCACTCCTCTATCATTCCGACGTGTCGGCGGCGGAGCGACGCAAGCGGGCCAATGAGGCGCTGGAGCGGGTCAAGATCGGCCACCGGGCCCGCCACATGCCGTCGCAGCTTTCCGGCGGCCAGCAGCAGCGCGTCGCTGTTGCCCGCGCCGTGGTGGCACGCCCCAAGCTGATCCTGGCGGACGAACCCACCGGCAACCTCGACACCACCAATGGCGAGGAGGTGATGCAGCTCCTCACCCAGTTGAATGACGACGGCACCACCATCGCGATGGTCACCCACTCCCATAGCCATGCCGAATATGCCCACCGCATCGTCAATCTCTTGGACGGCGCCGTCGTCACCGAAAGCATCCGCCAGGTTCTCTAGGGGTCCGTCATGCTGCGGAACTATCTCATCATCGCCCTGCGCAACATCGTCCGGCACAAGTTGTACAGCTTCATCAATATCGCCGGGCTGGCGCTGGGATTGACCTGCGTCATCCTGATCGCACTGTTCATCCGCGACGAGACCTCGTTCGACAAATGGGTGCCGGACAGCGCCAATCTCTACCGGGTGGACGAATCTTTTTTCCTGCCGGGACGCGAGCCGTTGCGTCTGGCGCTGGCGGATTTCCCCGCGTCCGCATTGTTGAAGGACAATTTTCCGGAAGTCACCGGCATGACTAGGTTCTGGCCGCGCCAAAAGACAATAACTGTCAAGAATCAAGTCTTCTCCCAGGATATTGTCGAGGTGGACTCGGATTTCTTCCGCATCATTCGCTTTCCCTTGCTGGCGGGCGATCCAGCCACCGTCCTGTCACGGCCGGATTCCATCGTGCTGTCGAAATCGCTGGGGCACAAATTCTTCGGCAATGTCAATCCCGTCGGCCGGACACTCGCTGTCAACAAAGCGGCCTGTGCCGCAGAGACGGTCTCCTGCGCGAATGACGCGGTGATCCTCCGTGTGACCGGAATAATGGCCGATCTGCCGCACAATACCCATATGCGGGCCGACGCGCTAATGCCCCAAACCTCTCCCGCCGACAGCATCACCGAAGAGTTCAAAAAGGAATGGTTCAGCGTCAATGGTTCTGGCTATGTACGCCTGGCACCTGGCATCGATCCGCGCGCGGTCGAGGTCAAAATACCCGCGCTGTTGGACAAACATGTCGACGTGATGCAGGACCTTGGGATGCCGTTGCGGGCCAGCAAGGCCATACAGCTTCGCCTGGTCCCGTTTGCAGATGTGCATTTGGACGACGACGCCCAGATCGGCAACATAGTGCCACCCGGCAGCCGCATAATGTTGTTTGGGCTTGGCGCGATCGGGTTCCTCATCCTTCTGGTGGCCTGCTTCAACTTCACCAATCTTGCCACTGCACGCGCGATGCTTCGGGCGCGGGAAATCGCCTTGCGCAAATGCGCGGGTGCACGCCGCGCGCAGTTGATCGGCCAGTTCCTGGGTGAGTCGGTGCTGACAGCGCTGGTGGCGCTAGTTGTGGCCCTAAGCTTGGTGGAGATGCTACTGCCCGCTTTTGATCAATTTATAGGTCGGCCGATCGCCCTTCACTATGCGGCCGACTGGCTCATTCTTATGCTCATTTTCGCCATCGCCGCCGCCGCGGGTCTGGCAAGCGGGCTTTATCCCGCCCTGATCTTGTCGAGTTTTCGGCCGGCGCCCGTGTTGCGGGCCAACGACCCTGGTCATACCGGTTCGTCGTGGTTGCGCTCCGCACTGGTGGTGTTGCAGTTCGCCGTCGCCATCGGTCTATCGATCGTCACGCTTGTGGTTTTTGCTCAGGTCGACTTTGCGCGCAACCAGAGCCTTGGCTTTCGACGCGACAACATCCTGATCCTTGACACCGGCCGCCGTATGACGGCCAGCGCGCGCGAGAGCTTCGTCGCCGAGTTGCGCGGCAATTCCGGCATCCTGGATGTAGCGATGTCGGGCGATGTTCCTTTTTCCGGAAGTGAGCTGGTTGCCCAGATGCGGTTGCCCGGCCATCCGGAATATCTGACCATGCACCGGCAATTGATCACGCCTGAGTTCTTCCGCCTGTATGACATCCGATTGTTGGAGGGCCGCCTCCTTTCCGACGCGCGCGGAGAGGATCGAATCAAAAACCCGATTCCTCCTGGAAATGACGGCCGCAATATTCTGGTAAGCCGGGCGGCCGCCCTGCGTTTCGGTTTCACGCCCGCCGACGCGGTCGGCAAGACCGTGCTGTTTGGCCCAAGCCATGTGAAGATCGTGGGGGTTGTAGCGGACGCCCGCATTGACGGCGCCCGGGATGCGGCGCGGCCGACGATTTACCTTTATGACCTTGCCGATTCCTCATTCCTGTCGGTGCGGATAAAAGGTGGGCACGTTCCGGAAGCGGTGGATTTTGTTGACCGCAGCTGGCGCCGTTTTGCGCCCAATGTCGCAATTGACCGCCATTTTCTGGACGACAGCTTCGACAAGCTCTACCTCGACGATCAAAAACAGGCCGCAATGTTCGGCGTTTTTGTCGCTGTTGCGATTGCCATAGCATGCCTGGGCCTGTTCGGCTCGGCGGCCTTCACCGCCAGCCGCCGCACCCGGGAAATCGGTGTCCGCAAGGCGTTCGGCGCCAGTACGCGCGATGTCGCTCTGCTTCTTCTTTGGCAGTTTTCGCTGCCGGTCCTGTTGGCCAACCTGAT